>CAMPIG010000215.1 GCA_946886255.1 uncultured Cellvibrio sp.
TGTTTGCTCCCCATCTGGTAGATCGCGCCCTGAATGAGCTCGATCCGGTAACCCCGGCCCTTTTGCGCATGGCGGCCTATGAATTCAAATTCCGTCTCGATGTTCCCTATAAAGTTGTCATCAACGAAGCCGTTTCCCTCGCAAAAAAATTCGGTGCGGAAGACAGTCATAAATTTATCAATGGTGTGCTGGATAAAACCGCTGCCGTAGTCCGTGCGATTGAAGTGAAAGCAGATCGAGGCGCTCAGCGCTAGCGGCGAGCTATGAACGAATTTGAACTGATCCGCCAGTTTTTTCAGCGTGAGCAAGCGGAAAATCCGCACGCTGGGGTTGTGCTGGGGATCGGTGATGACTGCGCGCTCTTGCAACCGCTGCCAGACAAGCATCTGGCGGTATCGGTGGATACGCTGGTTGCCGATGTGCATTTTCCGGCCAACGCGGATCCTGGGCAGATTGCCGAGCGCGCCCTGCGGGTTAATCTCAGCGACCTTGCCGCTATGGGCGCTGACCCTCTATGGTTTACGCTGGCGCTGACGCTGCCGGATACCGACGAACATTGGTTGCGTCAATTTAGTCGTGGGTTATTTCGTGTTGCGCGGGAATTTAATTGCGCCTTGGTGGGTGGCGATACTACTGCTGGTCCGCTGAGCATCACCATACAGGTCATGGGTGCGGTAACACCACATCTCGCACTGCGTCGCGATGGTGCCAGCCCCGGCGATTATGTGTTGGTCACGCATTATCTGGGCGATGGCGCCGCTGCGCTCGCTGTTATTCAAAAACGTTTGCATGTCGGTGCTGAGCATGAAACCTACTTGCTTGACCGATTCTATCGCCCGCAACCGCGTTTGCAGGAGGCTGAGCTTCTGCGTGGCCTGGCCAGTGCCGCACTGGATATTTCCGACGGCTTGGTGGCCGACCTTGGGCATATCTGTGCCGC
This sequence comes from uncultured Cellvibrio sp., assembly GCA_946886255.1. Next base: position 941 of record CAMPIG010000215.1, read on the forward strand.
CAGTGATCTGGCTGCCATCATTGATATGGACAACCTGCCGCTGTCGCCGGCGGTGCAGGCGATCGGCGACATCAACCAAGCGCGTCACTGGGCGTTAACCGGTGGTGATGACTATGAATTGTGTTTCACTGTAGCGCCCGAAAAAATGCCCGACGTGGCCATGTTGATTGCTGAAGGCAAACTCAACGCGAGCGTGGTAGGAGAACTCATTCCCGGGCGCGGTGTAACTTGTGAGTTACAGGGCGAAATCTTTGAATTGACCCGACAAGGCTACCAGCATTTTTCCCATGAATAATCCGACCCTGAAAGCATTGCTGACCAATCCCAATCATTTTTTTGCCTTTGGTTTTGGTAGCGGTTTAGCCCCCAGAGCCCCCGGCACTGTTGGCACGCTGGTGGCGATCCCCATCTTTTGGGTGATCCAGGATTTGTCCTGGCCTTTGTATGTCAGCTGGTTACTCGTAACCTTCGTGCTGGGGGTGGTGTGGTGCGGTCGCAGTTCCCGCGCGCTTGGCGTTCACGATCACGGCGGTATCGTTTGGGATGAGATGGTAGGCTACTGGCTGACCATGTTCTTCGCACCTTCCGGCTGGCAGTGGATGCTGCTCGGGTTCATCCTGTTTCGTTTCTTCGACATACTCAAGCCCTGGCCAATCGGCGCAGTCGACCGACGTGTGCACGGTGGGTTCGGTATTATGATCGACGACATATTGGCAGCGGTATATGCCTGGATTAGTTTACAGGCGTTAGCCTGGTTTCTATAACTGAGGAAAGGATATTTTCAGATGACCCGCTGTTTTCAATTACGTCGATGCCTGGTGGTTTTATTTTTATTGTTTGCCCAGGCGGTATCGGCGATGGATATTCAGGTGCGTATGTTAGCGCGCGGCAGCGCGCTGTTAGAAATCGACGGTAAACAGCGCATGTTGCGTGACGGTAACTCAAGCCCGGAGGGCGTACTGCTGGTTTCCAGTGATGGCAAAAAGGCAGTCATTGAGGTCGACGGCAAGCGGCAGGCGTTAACTCTCACCAAACGTATTGCCACCAACTTTACGACGGCAGAAAAATCCGTGGTACGCATTGCCAGCACCCACGGCGGCCACTATGTAACACCGGGTCGAATCAATGGCATGCCAGTGGAATTTATGGTTGACACGGGCGCAACCATGATCGCGATGAATTATGTCGTCGCCGAACGCCTGGGTATTGATTATCGCGCCGGGCGCCCCATCAAGGTGAACACTGCCAATGGTGTTGCACAGGCTTACGAAGTGATCCTCAGTTCTGTATCCATCGGTGACCTGGAAGTGCAGCAGATCAGGGCGGCTGTGAGTAGTACAGAGTTTCCGCAGGTTATCCTCCTGGGTAACAGCTACCTTGGTAAAGTCGATATGCAGGTCGATAACGGGGTCTTGCTTTTGCAGTCCCGCCATTGAGTATTTTCCGCTGCACCCGGTGCAGTTTTCATTGAGGTTCACGCGTGACCATTCGTTTTATTGAATCATCCAAACTACCCACTCCGTGGGGAATGTTTGTGATGCACGGCTTCGCCGACGACTCGACAGATAAAGAACATCTGGTGTTGACCATGGGCGATATTCGCGGGGATGAGCCCGTGCTGGCCCGGGTGCACTCTGAGTGTCTGACCGGCGATGCATTGTTCAGCCTGCGGTGCGACTGCGGCCCACAATTGCAGTCGGCGTTGCACAAGATCGCCGTTGCCGGACGTGGTGCGGTGTTCTACCTGCGCCAGGAAGGGCGCGGTATCGGGTTGCTAAATAAAATTAAAGCCTACAAATTACAGGATTGCGGTGCGGATACGGTAGAGGCCAACGAGCGTTTGGGTTTTGGTGCAGACATGCGTGATTACAGTATTCTCAAGCCTATGCTCGATCATCTGCAAATTAACTCGCTGCGTTTGCTGACCAACAATCCGCGCAAGGTTAAAGCCTTGCAAGACATGGGGATTAACGTGGTCGAGCGCCTGCCGCATCAAACCGGTCGCAATCCACACAATGCCAAATACCTGGAGACGAAACAGGGCAAGCTCGGGCATTTATTCGACGTCGATATGGACGATGCTCCTGACGAAAACCCCCATCAAAATTAGCAACACTGGATTCTGTTTATGACTATTCGCATTGCAATTGCCGGTGCCTCCGGCCGTATGGGGAAAGCCCTGATCGAAGCTGTTTGTGCCGGCAACGCTCAATTGGCGGCCGCCATTGTTCGTCCGGAAAGTTCGTTGCTCGGTGCTGATGCCGGAGAGCTGGTTGGTGTTGGAAAAAAAGGCGTTTCCCTGGTGGGTGACCTAAACCAGGTGATCGACCAGTTTGATGTATTGATCGACTTCAGCACCCCCGACGCAACCCTCGCCAATGCCAAACTTTGCGCAGCGAAAGGTAAAGGTATGGTAATTGGCACCACCGGTTTCAGCGCCGATGAAAAAGCCGAGCTATTGGCTTATCAACACCACATCGGTTTGTGCCTGGCCGCCAACTTCAGCACCGGCGTAAATCTGTGCTTCAAATTATTGGATATCGCTGCACGCGTGCTGGGTAACGACGTGGATGTGGAAGTATACGAAGCCCACCATCGTCACAAAGTCGACTCTCCTTCAGGCACCGCGCTGCGCATGGGCGAAGTGCTGGCCGATGCCTTGGGCCGCGACCTGGACAAGGTTGCCGTCTATGGCCGCGAAGGCCAGATCGGCCCGCGCGAACGCGACACCATCGGCTTCGCCACCGTGCGCGGCGGCGACGTCGTGGGCGACCACACCGTCATGTTTATGGCCGACGGCGAACGCGTCGAGATCACCCATAAAGCCTCCAGCCGTCTGTCCTTCGCCCGTGGCGCCGTCCGCGCCGCTCAATGGCTCGTGCAACAAAAGCCCGGCCTCTACGACATGCAGGACGTCCTCAACCTCCGCTAAACGGTTTATTCACAAGCCAAATACCCAAATTGGGGCAATATCTATTGGACACATCCAACTCGCTCCCGTAGAATTCGCGGTCAGATTGTACTTGGCCCTAGCCGCGCCCATGGTCGCACGGAAATAAGTAATAAAAGCGAGATGAAGCCGCGCGTTTCATCTCGCTTTTTTACAACCACGATCGGGCTTTTCACTCACTCTTGCCCTGTTTATACACGCTGATTTCGCACCTGTTGCCGTGCGATTGCTTCTCTCGGCCTGTAAAAAGCCGGTGTGTGAAAAGTGTGCGCTGCCAACCATACCTGAGGAGGTTGACTTGATTACCGGGGAATCCCACTTGGCTTCTAAAAAGCCCGCGCTACTGGTTCTTGAAGACGGCAGCGTTTTTCGTGGCACTGCAATTGGTGCTGAAGGTCTGTCAGTCGGCGAGGTGGTATTCAATACCTCCATCACCGGTTACCAGGAGATCCTCACCGATCCGTCTTACGCGCAACAAATTGTCACTCTGACGTATCCCCATATCGGCAATACCGGTACCAATACCGAAGATGCCGAGTGCGACACTATCTGGGCCACCGGCCTGGTAATTCGCGATCTGCCGCTGTTAGCAAGCAATTTCCGCAACGAACAAAGCCTCTCTGAGTATCTAATCGCCAAAAATGTGCTCGGTATTGCCGACATTGATACTCGCCGCCTGACGCGCATCCTGCGCGATAAAGGCGCGCAAAACGGCTGCATTATGGCCGGTGATGATGTGAATGAAGCCAAAGCCCTGGCTGCCGCCAAAGGCTTCCCCGGCCTGAAAGGCATGGACCTCGCCAAAGTGGTGAGCGTTAAGGAAAGTTATCGCTGGGAGGAAGGTACCTGGGCGTTGGGCCAAGGCCATACCAAACCAATAGCGGCCAAAAAATTCAACGTGGTTGCTTATGACTACGGCGTGAAGCGCAACATCCTGCGGATGTTGGTGGATCGCGGTTGTGATCTGACCATTGTTCCGGCCCAGACGCCGGCGAAAGATGTGCTGGCGATGAATCCGGACGGTGTGTTTCTTGCCAACGGTCCTGGCGATCCGGAGCCCTGTACTTACGCTATTGAAGCGATCAAAACCATTGTCGAGACGGCTATTCCGGTATTCGGCATTTGCCTGGGCCACCAATTGTTGGCACTGGCCTCGGGCGCGAAGACCATCAAGATGAAGTTTGGCCACCACGGCGGCAACCATCCGGTGCAGGATCTGGACAGCGGTCGCGTGATGATCACTGCCCAGAACCACGGTTTTGCAGTGGAGGAAGGCAGCCTGCCCGCAAACCTCCGGGCGACACACAAATCATTGTTCGATGGTTCCTTACAAGGTATTCATCGCACCGACAAGCCGGCATTCAGTTTCCAGGGCCACCCGGAAGCCAGCCCCGGACCTCATGATGCTGATGGTCTGTTCGATCACTTCATCGAATTGATGCAAGCGGCCAAGCGCTGAATGTAGGTCGGATTAGCCGAAGGCGTAATCCGACACCACACCTGAATTTGTTATTGCAGTGTCGGATTACGCCTTCGGCTAATCCGACCTACGGTCCCCCGGACCGATATTAAACTGGAGCAGACATGCCAAAACGTACAGACATTAACAGTGTGCTGATTCTGGGTGCCGGCCCGATTGTGATCGGTCAGGCCTGCGAGTTTGACTACTCGGGCGCCCAAGCCTGTAAAGCCTTACGCGAAGAGGGTTACCGCGTCATTCTTGTGAACTCCAATCCGGCAACGATCATGACCGATCCGGCTATGGCGGATGCGACCTATATCGAGCCCATCGAATGGCAAACTGTTGCCAAGATCATTGAAAAAGAGCGCCCCGATGTGATCCTGCCCACCATGGGTGGACAAACAGCGCTTAACTGTGCGCTGGCGTTGGCGAAACACGGTGTGCTGGAAAAATACAATGTTGAATTGATCGGCGCGAAAGAAGAAGCCATCAACATGGCGGAAGACCGCAATCTCTTTGACCAGGCGATGAAGCGCATCGGCCTTGAGTGCGCACGCGCGAAGATCGTGCACACCATGGAAGAGGCCAAGGAAGTGCCCAAAGAATTCGGCTTCCCCTGCATCATTCGCCCCTCCTTCACTATGGGCGGTTCCGGTGGTGGTATCGCTTACAACTGGGAAGAATTTGAAGAGATCTGTACTCGCGGCCTTGACCTCTCACCTACCAATGAATTGTTGATCGACGAGTCCCTGCTCGGCTGGAAAGAGTACGAGATGGAAGTGGTGCGGGACAAAAACGACAACTGCATCATCGTGTGTTCCATCGAAAATTTTGACCCTATGGGCGTGCATACCGGCGACTCTATCACCGTCGCACCAGCCCAGACGCTGACCGACAAGGAATACCAGATCATGCGTAACGCATCGATCGCGGTGTTGCGTGAAATCGGCGTAGAGACGGGCGGCTCCAACGTCCAGTTTGCCGTAAACCCGGTGGATGGCCGCATGGTCGTTATCGAGATGAACCCCCGTGTATCCCGATCATCTGCGCTGGCCTCCAAGGCTACGGGTTTCCCCATCGCCAAGGTCGCGGCCAAATTAGCGGTCGGCTACACCCTGGATGAGCTGCAAAACGAAATTACTGGCGGTGCGACACCGGCGTCGTTCGAGCCTTCCATTGATTACGTGGTCACCAAGGTACCGCGTTTCACCTTCGAAAAATTTGGCGATGCAGATGCGCGCCTGACTACCCAGATGAAATCCGTGGGCGAAGTCATGGCCATTGGTCGCACATTCCAGGAGTCCCTCCAAAAAGCTCTGCGGGGATTGGAAGTGGGCTCTGCCGGTTTCGAATCCAAGGTGGACTTTGCCAGCGAAGAAGGTGCCGCACGCGTGCGTCGTGAGTTAGCCACGCCGGGTGCCGAGCGTATCTGGTACGTGGGCGACGCCTTCCGTATGGGCATGTCCGTTGATGAGGTATTTAAAACCTCCGCCATCGATCCCTGGTTCCTGGTGCAAATCGAAGAACTGATCGACATCGAGCTATCTTTGCGTGGCAAATCGCTCCAGGATCTGGATGCCGATAGCCTGTACCGCCTCAAGCGCAAAGGCTTTTCGGACAAACGCCTCGCCCTGCTGCTCGGCAGCAACGAAAAGGCAGTGCGGCACTACCGTCAGCAACTCAACATTCGTCCGGTCTACAAGCGCGTTGATACCTGCGCGGCGGAGTTTGCGACTTCTACGGCGTATATGTATTCCACGTATGAAGAAGAGTGCGAAGCCAACCCCAGCGACAAGAAAAAGATCCTGGTGATTGGTGGTGGACCTAACCGTATTGGTCAGGGCATTGAGTTTGATTATTGTTGTGTGCACGCTGCACTGGCGATGCGCGAGGACGGTTACGAGACCATCATGGTCAACTGTAACCCGGAAACCGTATCAACAGATTACGACACCTCTGACCGTTTGTTCTTTGAGCCGGTTACCTTGGAAGATGTGCTTGAAATTGTTCATAAAGAAAAACCGGTGGGCGTGATTGTGCAATTCGGTGGCCAAACGCCGCTGAAACTGGCCCGCGCGTTGGAAGCGGAAGGCGTACCCATCATTGGCACCAGCCCGGATGCCATCGACAAGGCCGAAGACCGCGAGCGCTTCCAGCAGATGATCGAAAAACTCGGTCTGCGCCAGCCGCCGAATGCTATCGTGCGTTCATTGGAAGAAGCGTTGCTCGCTGCCGATAAAGTTGGATATCCCTTGGTGGTTCGCCCGTCGTATGTCCTGGGTGGCCGTGCGATGGAGATTGTCTACAAAGAAGACGAGCTGCGCACTTACATGCGTACCGCCGTGCAAGTTTCTGAAGACGCGCCGGTCTTACTTGACCACTTTCTCAACGCGGCGATTGAAGTGGATATTGACTCCGTATCTGACAGCAAGCAGGTCGTGATTGGCGGCATCATGCAACACATTGAGCAGTGCGGTGTCCACTCCGGTGACTCTGCCTGTTCTCTGCCGCCCTATTCACTGCCTGCCGATGTCCAGGACGAGATGCGCG
>CAMPIG010000216.1 GCA_946886255.1 uncultured Cellvibrio sp.
ATAGAATGCGGCGAGATTGAATAAGCCACCTTCAGAAAAATACCACTCATAAGAAAGATCGACGTTGGTGGTGCGCTGCGGATCTAGCATGGGGTTACCATTCTGGTCGGCGCGATCCACTTTGAATATGCCTGTCGCGCTGTCAAAGAGACGCCAGACTTTTAGGCCGCGACCAAGATTACCCAGATCATGCATGGTCATCATTTTGTTATAGGCAAAACGAACAACATGATCTTCAGCAAGATCAACTGCCAGGTTGACCGAGGGCAGCCAGTCATCATAATCGTTAGGTGTGGTGTAGGTACCCAGGTCTAACTGGTCCCAACCCGAACCCATTAAATAATCCGTTCCTTGATAGTTGTAGGTAGTCACACCCTCTTCTTTATCGCCGACCTCGTGTGAGATGGTTTCCAATTCTGTTTTGATGTAGCGAAGCCCGATGTTACCGGAATAACTTTTACCGAAAACATCGCCTTCCAGGTTGAATTGGGCATAGAAAGTCTGCGTCTGTTCTTCAACTTTGTAAGACTGGCCGGGATCAGCGTAATCAAAATTATTGGGGAAAATCGTGTCGGTGAATGCACGACCATCTATTTTTTCAGGATCGAGGAAATATATAGGGCCTATACCCGAAACACCGGGGAAATGATCTTCACGTACTACAGCGCTGTTTAATAGCCGGTCAGAAAATTTGATGTTGAAGTACGATGTCTCACCCGTAACCGGTGCGTTTCCATCAGCATCTTTCCACCGGAAACCGTAGGGCGTTCCGTTCTGGTTTTCCAGCGTAGCAATGTTGTACCAATCTTGAAAATCTGCTTCCCGTTTCCCCACACGAAGGCCAGCGTCGACCGATTTCAGGATGCCAGCGTTAACGTCATAAGAGACATCAAAGCGCAGCACATCCAGCGTAGCCTCACCCGTCTGGCCAGACAGATGGTTGGATACCAGTCCATATTGAGAGATATCGGAACCCAGGTCGCTCGGCAGCGTAAACTGCAAACCCTTGCCTGTGTATTTAACGCGACCGACGACGGCGTTGCCAATAGGATTGCCATCCGCATCAATCGCAGGATTACCTTGCGAATCCAACGCCGGTGAGCCGGCATATCCGCCAAGGTTAATTAATTCTTCACTGCCATCCGGATACGTGGAATAAGCATTCTGCTGACTGCCATCGCTGATATAGGCGTCCATCGCAAATGAGGTAGAAATATTTTCAGCCTTGCCATGAACATAACGCACGGAACCGGTGAGCGGACCACCATTATCAAAGGCTAACTCGAGATTCGTATTTAAGGAGGTACGATCATCCAAACGTTCATTGGAATGAGGAAGAACGCGTTTAGTATTCAGTTGCCATTCCTGTACCGAATAGAAATCGCCGTAAGAAGCATCCTCGGGCGCTTCACGCAGTTCGCCAAAAACCGGGTTGGCCCAATTCCAGTTCCAGGCGCCTTCTAAAACGAGAGAGCGCTGGCGCCGGCTTTGTTCCATGTCGGTATAAAACGCATCAGCGGTCAGAGTCAGCGCATCAGTAACGTCGACCTGTATCGATGAGTTGATCGCAAGGCGTTTACGTTGGTTGATACGTTGAGCGGCCAGAAAGCCCTCGCTCTGGAGAAAATTATCGACCTGGCCATTGTTGTTGACATCGTCACCATAGCTCGGTAGCCCTGACGTTTCATCAGGCATGCCATACCAGAGCGCACCCTCATCCCCGTTTGAACCCGCGTAATCATCGCCTAGCGTTAAATCCGAATAGGCAAGGTTAAATGCGGCACCCCAGTTTTCTGCTTTGAACCCTGCGAATCCCTGAATACCGTAATCATCGGTTTTTGTGCGGGAACCCGTGCCGGTATTAATCTGACCGGTAAGCGTTAAACCATCATTCAAGTTGAAAGGGCGATGGGTTTGTAAATCAATGGTACCCGTCAAACCACCGGTCAACGTAGAGGCGGTTGTACTTTTCATCACTTCAACAGCAGAAACCATCGTTGAAGGAACGTCCGTTAAATCCGGCTGTACGCCGGTGATATTGCCGGCTGAAAGAAATTGCTCTCCATTAAATAACAGGGCTACGTTACTTGATCCACGAATACTCACGCGGGAACCTTCGCCAGCAGACCGCTGAATCTGCACACCGGTAACACGCTGCAATGAATCCACGATAGTGGTATCAGGTAATTTTCCGATGTCTTCAGCAGTGATCACGTCAACCACTGAAGGCGCATTGCGCTTAACGTCGATCGATCGCTCGATCGACGCTCTCATCCCCGTGACAATGATTTCCTCAATCTGGGTTTGCGCCGTCGCCGGCAAGATAGTTGTTAATCCGCAGGTGGCGATACAGGAAGACAGAATGCTTTTTTTAAAGCCTGCAGTGCGGGCTGATCTAGTCATTGGCTTACTCCGTTTATATTTATCATTCGGGTTGCCCTGGGTGGGCGTTTTCTAAAGCGTCTGAAACCGGTTTCATCGACACTATAATATATATTTTATAAATAGTATAAATTAGTTATTTTTGTTTGATTCGGTAGATATACCCGCAGTATTGACCTACAGTATTGGCTTCAGAAATTTGTTATCTGCTTGATATCAATGGATTTTTTCGATATCGGCCGCGACAACAACCGCCCCCCTCACAAAGAAATTGATAGACGGGAAATGTAATCGTTTACATAACTTTACCACCCGGGGAATGACCACCGCCGTTAAGGTTAGAGTCGGGTGATTACTGCCGTTTTTTCTGGCATCTGGACGAGATGTTTCATGTAAGTGTTAATACCGGGAAACAACACGCTCATACCTCAATTATTATTCAGCAGAGCGATTCGGAACGGGGCTCATGAGATAAGCCAGTCCATAAAACTGTCGACCAGCCCCAAAAGAAATCAGTCGACAATTTCCCCAATATCCGGGACGACTTCTGAACTAAACCCGCTGTTGGGAATAGCCGAAAGTCATCCCGGATCTCTCACATTGGCATCATGAGTTCGAACTATTGAGACGAGCACGTGCTTCTTGATACACAGCTTCTATCGTTTTCCCAACCCCAGCCACTCGAAGTATTGGTGCAGATCGGAAAGATGCTCCCATACCAGTTACATGTTGTAGAACCTGATGCACTGTTCACTTGGCAAGACTGGTTATTTTCCCAGCCCCAGCCGTCGCCATCGGGATCAGATGCAGCGCTGGAACATGTTGGGTAGCTGCCGCTTGAACCACCGAATACAGAAGCATCACGTGAAGTAGCACGAATACCGTTAGCACCGTTGACGACATCGTTACCCCAAGGCGTTAAGGAAGTACCATTCCAGTTTCTGCTCATGTCCAGTTGATCAAGGGTTCCTGTGGTGTTGCCTTTCCAGGACCAAGCCAGATAGCCAATGCCTTTTTCCTGAGAGATGCGCATCAAATCCCGGTAAGGCAAGTTGCCGCATGGCGGATGATTATTACCAAATTCACCAATAATAATCGGCAAGTTGGCGTTTTTCATCGCCTGAAGTTGCGACTCAATTTTAGACACGCTGGTCCAGTCGCAATACATGTGAACGCTGTACAGCAGGTTGTTGCGTGGATCGTGATTTATCAACTCCCGACCAAAGGCCAGCAAGCTTGACTGCAAATCCTGTCCGTAAGCTGCTCCATCGATCACCAGAGTTGATCGAATGCCAGAGTTGCGAATAATCGTAATCGCACGCTTATAAGCGTCACGCCAGACGGTAACTTCAGGGCCGCCCGGGTTGGCCATATACCAATCACTCCATTCGTTGGCGATGTTAATCAAGATATATCGCTCAACATCGGCCTGCCGGAAATAACTGGCGCGATCCGCCCACCACTGGGCCATTTGAGCCAGGCGGTTGGGATCATTGCTGCCAGTGGCAGTATGCAACTCGACCATCGGAATCATGTTATTTTCGATCGTTCTTCTGATGGCGTTTTGCAGGACCGCATCAGAACCTTCGATGCTCCACACGATGCGAACGGTATTCGCATTGGTTACGCTTTTCATTGCACCAATGTTGTTGTAAACATCGTTATTGAACCAAATCAGCGGGATATTCATCCCACGAATAACAAAGTTATTACCGTTTGCATCGCGCAGAGATGAACCGTTTACCGTGAAGGTTTGCGCGTAAGCTGTTTGAAAAAATAAAAAACTGAGCACGAAAGTAAGAATTAACCGTTTCATTATTGCTTATTCTCTTTAAGGTTGTTGAAAGACGGAAATTTGAAAACACAGAATTTCCACTACCAATTTGCTTCGAGCAGCGATATGACGCCAGAAAATATCGTGCACGCCGCGTGTAGCCAATTCATTCATCCACTCACACTGGAATGTAATAGGCCACAAGTGAATCAAATACATCATGTGCTGATAATTTGAACGAAATGCACCTCGCTGTGAAATAAAATAGGCGTCGTTGACGTCGTGAAATTAAGCCTGAGACTCTATAAAGGGTCCTCACGAAGATGCCGCTTCCCTTGACACTGTGAAAATTATTTATCGATGTGTGCGTATACGTCCATCTTGTAAAAAAATTTAATCAGTTCAATCGTGTTGCATGGGGCGGTCTTGAGTATCACTCCAGTCGTTATTATCGAGATCATTTTCTTCAGCACTCTGCATGTCTGCTTCTTCCTGATCGGCTTCATACATCGGATTGCCACCGTTCTCTTCAATACATGCGTTGTAGGCTTTGTTGTATTCAACCGCTGTATTTTGTTCGGCGTGCCGCGCGCACATCTCTTCAACGGAATAAGCATCGCTTTGATAAATATCGACTTGTGCAACACAAAACACCGGTAAAATTGCACAGCAAAATGCAGTGCAGCTGAACCAGATTTTCATCTTGGCTACTCCCAGATACAGATTAAAAGGAAAGTCCCGGCGGCCCTTTGCATGCACATGGGGACCGCCTTTTTCAAAAAAGAATCAGGTGCGACCCGTGGGGCCGCACGGGTTATCTGAATTTATTTGGGAAAAGCGATGCGTAAAAAGTTATACAAACCAATCATTGCAGGTGGATAGTCATGGCCACCCGGCACAGTGTGATAAGCAAAGTTCTCATCGGACAAATAGGGAGAGTTTTCTTTTAAGCCGTTAACAGCTCCCCAATGACTGGCCTGCGAGGTGCCATCCGACGCGCCATGTGAGTTGTAAAAGAAATTGATGGGATAGGACGCTGCTTGATTTTGTGCAGCGATACACTGCGCAACGCTACTAGCGCTATAGCTGGTGGGTGCAGCCGCCAAGGGAGCAAACGACGCGAAGTGCGCAAGGCTACGACAAACGCCCAGGTTGATTGTCTGCATGCCGCCCATTGAGAATCCGGCAAGGCCACGGCAGCTTCTGTCAGTGGTAACGGCATAATTCGATTCGAGGAACGGAACGAGATCCTTGATGAGCTCATTGTCGAAATAGTAATAGCCCGCTTGATCGTGAAATCCACAATTACGGAAGTTAGAACTCGCACAAGTATTGGGGAATACCGCAATCAGCGGCTGAATTTCTCCTGCCGCGATAAGCGCGTCGAGCATCGCTTTAGGACGCGGATTCGAACGGCTGCCGATCCAGGTATCTTCATTATCGGTGATGCCGTGCAGCACAATGACGAGAGGGTAAGACTCGTTTTCGCTGTAATTGGGCGGCAGATAGATATTGAATTCTTTAGTAATTGCCTGCCCCTGTCGCGGTAAGTCACCGGGTCCACCACTCGTCTGGTTCGTGTAATAGTGGACGGGATAGGACACCTTTCTCATCGTCCCTCCGTTCGCCGGGCTTTGCCAAAACGCTTGGGGGATAGAGGTCGCGAGCTGGACACTCGGATCAGCTACGCAAGATGCTGTGCCTCCACCCGCGGAGGATGAAGCAGCTGAAGAAGACGTTGAGAAGGAACCAAAGCTGATGTGGCCGTTGCAATGTAACCACTCATTATGGCCAGTGCCTCCGCACCGACCATTGGCCCACACACCGGTATTAAGGGATTGGTCTTCGGCCTGGCGGGTTTCACCGTTCACGCGGATGTAATCTACTTGCACATCGCGGGTGGTGCCATCGTTATCGAATTGCACTTGGATCTCGCCCGTTGCACTGCCGGTATAGGTGTAGTCACGGTAACTGGTGCTTAAGGCCCAACTGCCAACTACCGAACCACCCACCCGCAGATTAATGTGTTCTGTACCGGACGTGCCCCGCGCGCGGAGGGTGATCTGCCCGCTGGCGCTGCTTGAACTACCGCCACAAGTATCGGGCTGAGAACCCACGACAATACAGCTTTGACTGCCTGTCCAACCCCATCCATCACCGTCGGGGTCATCGTGATGGCCATTTGCGCAGTACGGGAAGCTTCCGCACGATCCACTGACAGGAGGAATCGAAGTGCTGGCAATTCCAAAAAAGCGAATGGCCTCTGCCACATTAACCGGCAGATTATGGGCCACACCGGCCATGCGAATGGCTTCCACATTAGCGCTCGAACCACTGCTGCCGTACCGTGTACGTGTATAGCCGGGTTGAGGATTATCGGTGTAAACCGGCGTCTGGCTCAGCCCATGAATGTTGGTCCACTGCTTAATTTCTTCTCCGAAGTTGGCGAAATTCAGCACTTCATCATCCGTGCCATGCCATAACTGCATCCTCGGCCATGGACCGCGATAGCCGGGATTCTGGTTGCGAGATAGGTCTCCCCACTCCTGTGCGCCCCTGATAACACTGCCGTTGGCACAGTTACTATTCCAGAATGCGCCGTTGGTTGTTGCAAAGCAGCCAAAGGGCACCCCGGCAAAGGCCGCACCCGCTTTGAAAATATTTGGATATAAACCTAAAAGCACATTCGTCATCATGGCGCCCGACGAAATACCAGCGGCATAAACACGATTATGGTCAACTCCGTAATACTGGATGGCGTAGGTCACCATCGACATGATGGAGGTGGGATCACTACCCCCGTTGCGCGTTAAAGCAGCCTGCGTGGCAACATCAAAGCATCCATCACTGGCATCTGACGAAGGAAAAATGACGATAAAACGATGTTGGTCCGCCAGAGATCGAAATTGCCCACTGTTATATAGATCCTGAGCACTGCCGCCACACCAGTGAACTGCAACCAGAAGTGGTGGAGATTCCTCAATACCGTCTGGTATGTACACGTACATGCCGAGATTGCCGGGGTTGTGGCCGAAATTGTTGACCTGGGTCAGCGTAGCGGCCGACGCGGAGGGGATGAACAGTTGGCACATCGTAAGTAGCAGCGCAGTGTAGGCAAGGATGCCCCAGTTAAACCGTTCAAGATTATTCTTATTGTTCCTAATCATTTTTTTCCTCCGGTATAAAAGCATGAAAACAGGGTTAACCTTTCAGCCAATGCGGATCGTGACTGCCCGTCCCTGCTATGGCCTGAAGAAACCGGTTACATCCCGAGCTCGAATAACACCCGGCACTGATCGTACCTGGGCTCTTTTACGTGCGATTATTTACGAATGACTAAGCCTCTCAAAGCTGAGGCTTATTATCTGGCGGCGCCGATCTCCCGGCTAACCGGCGTCCTACAACAAAATACGTGGTTACTATTCAGAGTTCACACAGAATGCACTACATCTTATTTATATTATTTGTAAGCCAAAGCAGGATTGTAACCGTTTTCATTTTAAATACAAAAAGAATAGATTTCTGACGCTTCAAAATTAAGGCTTATGAATCAAAGGGTTATGAACATTTACTAGAAAACACCTGTGCTTATTTCTAAAAAGCCTAAAAATGGCACATTTTTATCGGAGGGTCGGTAGAGTCCCGTGCTTTCCGGAAAACTCCCCTTCGTTAGGTAGCCAGGTGAAGCCGCTAACGTGACTGGAAAATATACTCATAGATTCCCCGCTGCATCCC
>CAMPIG010000217.1 GCA_946886255.1 uncultured Cellvibrio sp.
CCCGCAGTGACTGGGCCACCATGCAGGCCGCTGCGGAGATACTGCAGCAATTGGGCGTGGATTATCACACCGAAGTCGTCTCGGCCCATCGCACCCCCCAGAAACTCACCAGCTTTGCTGAAACAGCCGCCGCAGATGGCTATGGCGTGATTATCGCTGGCGCTGGCGGCGCTGCCCATTTGCCCGGCATGGTTGCCGCTCATACCCGCCTGCCCGTTTTGGGCGTTCCGGTTCAGAGTAAAGCGCTGAATGGAATGGACAGCCTGCTTTCCATTGTCCAGATGCCCAAGGGTATTGCCGTCGGAACCCTGGCCATCGGTACCGCTGGTGCATTCAACGCCGGTTTGCTGGCGTGCCAGATCCTCGCATTAAACGACCCGGCGCTGGCCGCGCGTATCGAGCAATTCCGCACCGAACAAACCCAGGCTGTTCTGGATAACCCTGATCCGAGTGTTGAATAAATGAGTCAGCGTGTATGGGTTTTAGGCGCCGGCCAATTAGGTGCCATGCTACAAACAGCGGGACGTTCGCTCAACCTGGATGTACGTCCGGTTTCTATTGATGCCAGTGAAGCGCCGCTCCTGAGCCTCCAGGATATCGTTACCGCCGAGCGCGAACAGTGGCCCGAATCGGTAGCCACCCATGCGTTGGCGCAGCATCCGCACTTTATCAACAGCACCGTATTCGGTCGCCTGGCGGATCGCAAGACGCAAAAGACCCTGATTGATGAGCTTGGTTTGGCCACCGCGCCCTGGGCCCATGTCGATGAATCAACCCAGGCGGCGGATTTACACCATAAGTTCGGCGAGCGGGTTCTGCTGAAGCGTCGCACCGGCGGTTACGACGGTAAAGGCCAATATTGGCTGCACCAGTCCCGCCAGGATGAAATTCCGGCTGACTGGCACGAACAAGCCATCGCCGAACAAGCCATCGCCTTTGAAGAGGAAGTGTCCTTAGTGGGCGCACGCAATGCAGCAGGCCAGTGTGTGTTTTACCCCCTGACATTGAACCTCCATGTAAACGGCATCCTGCTTGGCTCCGTTTCACCTCTGCCGCGCCTGGCTCATCTGCAAGTTCAGGCCGAAAAAATGCTGGAGACACTCCTGCAACACCTCAACTATGTCGGGGTGATGGCTATGGAATGCTTCCGGGTGGGCGACCGCCTGATGATCAACGAACTGGCACCGCGAGTTCACAACAGTGGCCACTGGACGCAAGCTGGCGCGAGCACTGATCAATTTGAATTACACCTGCGCGCGATCACCGATTTGCCACTGGGCCAGCCAACCATCAAAGGCCAGAGCGTGATGGTGAATCTGGTGGGCACCGTCCGTAATAACCAATGGCTGGCAGTGCCAGGCACTGAGCTTGTGTGGTATGGCAAAGAAGTGCTGCCCGGTCGCAAGGTGGGGCATATCAATATCACTCATTCGGATAACGCTGCTATTCGCGCTTCGCTGGAGGCGCTTCGCCCGCATCTGCCAAATCATTACAACGAGGTTATTGATTGGTTAGTGCAAAACCTCTGATAGAAAAATTTGCTGCTGGAAATACAAATTAACCTCATTGAATTTAGCACAATGTAGTTGGGCGTTAGTGTGTGTTGGTTTCGAAACCCTCAATTCAGGGATGAATTGAGGGAGCTACAGGGACGTATTTATGCGTTTTCGAAACCAACACCCTAACGACAAACGAGCTACAGAGCACCGTTTAATGATCAACTCGTTTAAACAAACGCTGAGCAAAATTCACCACAACCAATATCACCGCGCCCACCAGAATACCCGCCACAGCGTTAAATAACGTTGCCACCAACGAACCGGTAAAACCCTCATGCGTTACCGGAATAGCTTCCAGCCAGTGGTGCAAAAACGGCAGGCCGTGAACCAGGATACCCCCGCCCACCATAAACATGGCTGCAGTGCCGACGACCGACAACGTCTTCATCAACCAGGGTGCGGAACGCAAAATCACGGCGCCGAAACCGCGTTGAAATCGTGCACCGAAACTCTCGCCGGTTTTCTTCTGCAAATACAGACCAGCGTCATCAAGCTTAACAATCCCCGCCACCAGACCGTAAACACCAATCGTCATAATGATGGAGATCACCACCAGCACTCCCAAACGCCCGATAAAATCCATCGCGGCGGCAGCGCCCAGGGTAATGACAATAATCTCGGCCGATAACACAAAGTCTGTGCAAATAGCGCCTTTGATCTTTTCTTTTTCCAGTGCAAGCAGATCAATATCGGGGTTCACCAATGCCTGGGTGAGCTGAGCGTGATGGCTTTCTTCTTCTGCACGATGCAAAAATTTATGCGCAAGTTTTTCACATCCTTCGAAACACAAAAAAGCCCCGCCCAACATCAACAGCGGAGTGATCGCCCAAGGCATAACGGCACTGATCAACAATGCTGCCGGTACCAGAATAATTTTGTTGCGCATCGACCCTTTGGCGACCGCCCATACCACCGGTATTTCCCGTTCAGCCCTGACGCCAGTCACCTGTTGCGCATTCAACGCAAGGTCATCTCCCAAAACACCGGCAGTTTTTTTGGTTGCGACCTTGGTCATCACCGCAATGTCATCGAGTACTGTTGCAATATCATCCAACAACGTTAATAAACTACCGCCAGCCATATGGGGTTTCCTTGTGTAGTAAATAATTGCAACCGTCAGCAATTTTGACGGTATGAAGAGGAAAATTGGGGGATGCTAGCAGCTTGGGGGGAGACTATCCAGATGAGCAATGTCGGAAGCGTTGGGCGTACAGCCACATTCCTTCGTGAAAGCACGCTTAAATAGGATGCCTTTTGTAACCAACCTCAACGTCCCCTGACCATAAAGGTCAGGGGATAATAGGTTCGCCATTAACGACTGGCACAAAACCCTACAGAAGTGTCAGCTTGCCCCGGCTGTATGGTGCTATTCCAGCCGACGCCACTTACGCTCAATGTCGAGCCGCTTTGACTCCAGTTACCATTCCACAAATTATTAACACTACCCTCAACCGAAACCGACACATTCCAGGTGGCAGCGGTAACGCCAGTGTTGTTGAGCGTTAGAATGGCACAGTAACCACTGCCCCAATCATTGTTTATATTCACTGTTGCGGTTACTGCCCCTGTCCCGACTGAACTACTGCTTGAACTTGAAGAGCTACTGAAAGAAGAACTGCTTAGGCTTGAACTCGAAGAGCTACTGAAAGATGAGCTGGCAAGAGAGGAGGAAGAGCTGCTCGGTACAGAAGAGTTACTACTGAACGAGCTTGATGAACTTGAGCTACTTGCGGCTCCTTTTTCTATCACAAAGTGATATGCGGACAATGCCGGAACAGAATAGCTGAAGCTGTTACCACTTATGCTAAAGGTTCCCACATTTTGTATCGCCGTAGCGCTTTGCGTCATTGCATAGGCGTTGGCCGAGTTATAGTTGGACGTTGAATTTATGTCGAATGCGCCATCAATAGATTCATCGAGGTTTTTATTCAACACAATCACGTGCAGATTACCGGTGCTTGAATCCACCGCTGCATATACTGAGCTGTTTTCCTTATCGCTCATGCTGGCATTGACACTCATGTTGCCGAAGGTTGAATTAGCACCATCGTAATTCCTGAACAATCGATAAGCACTGGCGATGTAACTTGACTCGCTTTCCAGCAGCCAGACGGTGGATGCATAAATATCATACTTCCCGAAAATGCCGAGCAAATCCGCTTGTGAAATACCGCCGGTAATATGGTTTGGACCACCATAGCTGTATTCGGTAAAAGCGATTTCTGTACCTGGATAGTAGGTACTAATTGAATCCTTCAGGTGAGGAATCAACGGCAAATCCGCTGAGAAATACTGGCCGATCCAGCTGTTTTCTACATAGTCGGGGTCCCACAGAGTACGAGTCGCCTGAAGGCGCGCAATTTGATCATTGCGTGAATTCGCTCCACTGTTTGTTACACGTTGGTCGCCCGTAGCCTCGGAGTACCAATGCAGATCAAGTACATCCAGTAGCCGCTGCCCTTCCGCATCGGAGGCACTGCGCATTTGATCAAGGTAATAATCAATATACCAAGGGTAAGCGCTGGAAAAATTTTCCCAATCTGGTGGTCCCTGGAGTGAAGTATAAGCACTGAACCCAAAAAGTGCGGGGCCAAATATTTTGGCCGTTGGGTCTACATCCTTAACAGCAGCAGCTGTTGCGATTGAACGATCAACCAATGCCTGGGCCCCCACAGGATCAGGATGGATAAGCGGATGAGTATGACTCCAGAGCGCTGGCTCATTATCCAGTGAATAGCCAAATACGCCGCCATCCGCAGCGCGGCCATAACGTGCCACAAGGAAGTTCACCATCTCATCTATGTAGACCGCATTGTCGTTTACATCTGGCGTCAATGAAAAAGGAGCATTTTTGCGCGGATAAACCGGAACCCAGCGCGAGGAAGGGGCCGCTTCCGCTTCGCTGACGGGGCCGTCGCCATCGGCAGAAACGTATCCCGCCATTTGCAACGTGAGCAGCGCTTTCGCGTCAGGACCAACCTCCTCGTCCACAAAATGGGTGTATGTAATGCCAGGGATGCTGCCATCAACCCCACTCGGCACCATGAAGTTGTCGCTGGAGTGTTGCCAATCAGAACCGGCATTCGACCAGTTGTTCTCCCAGTTATATGCGGTGAGGCGATTGCCGCCTATGCGATAAAAAGCGAGGTTTTCAGCACCCGTCATGTACATCCTGTGATTGGTACCGTAAATCAGTGGGCTGATCTCGTGATTCTGATTATCCGGCTGGATGGAATAGGAAACATCGACAGCAAAGGCGTTGGATGCAGCAAGGCCCAGCGCCGCCACAATGGTGGGAAGCGTTTTTCTCGTCAGGTTCATATTGTTGTCCTCAAAAAACATAAGGGTTATTAGTTATAATTTTGTTGGCGCAATAACCCACACCAACGAAAAGATGGATGCAAATTTGACCTTGCGTCCGTGCTGGATTTTAACGTTTCAATGTAAAAAAAATTGTGAAGTGACGGAAAATGAAATAAATACTTCATTTTGTTTAATACAAAAATGAAATAAGTGTTTCAAGTTGTCATTGCGAAGTTAGGAATGTCGTAGTTAATCGTGACGTGATGCCATTTGTGAAGGGTAGCTTTCAATCAAACTATTGAGAGTGAGCCGCCCACGACGCGGGTCGGGGGACAAGCCCAGTGCGGCCGATATATCACCGGAATGTAATGAATTACTGCGATAAACCAATGCGCGATTAAAACGTACTTTGATTCGAGCAATGCGCTCAAACAGGTGCGTATTACCGTTGATGTAATCGCACCCCGCGGTTTCATCCGCCATAACCTCCTGTTTCAACATTTTGAAATAATATTCCAGCCTATCGCTGTTAATCGTTTCGTAACCGGTACTGCGATGACGGTAGAAAGACGTACCGCCAAATTTTTCATCGCACAGGTAATGCACAACAGCAAACTGGTTGGCGGTGTGGTTATCAATATGTGGTACACATTGGATGGGGCGCAATTGTTGGGGCGGGGTAGTTGTTAACGAAAAAGCTGACATCCGCACCCGTGGCTCATACTGGGCTGGCAAATCAAAAACCTGACGCAATACTGGTTCAATTTTTTGTAACAACATGTTCGAATACATAGTGCTGATCGGTTTGCGAATACCGGGGTAATAATCTGTCGTTTGCGCAACGAAGGGCGGGTCGGCTTCAGCGAGGGTAATCAATGCTTCGGGGTTATCCATAAAATTATCGATGACGACCAAAGGCTCGGCTTCATGACCTAGTGCGTGGATATCACAGGCCATGCCAGCCACCTCAAGACTCCCCCGCAAGCCGCGCATTTTTCTTTTCTACCAGCGAATAAATATGTCCCAGTGACGCTATCAGGGTATAGATAGGTTTCAGGTATGCCTGTCGATGCAGTTGCGCTATAGCCTCGTCATCAAGTGCGGACAGTTTCTCTTCGTCAATAGTGTACAACCCTTGCACACGCTGCTCCTGCTGATTGACAAAGGTAATGTTAAAAGACATCGGCATCAGTAGCTTGTGTTGCAGCAGGGCTTCGATAAAGATTTGCGTTTGTTGCTCGCCCTCAATCAGCTGCGCCAGCATGGCTTTTATTTTGCGCAAAAATTCCGTTTCCTCGCCCTGCTCGGTAAAGATTGCCTGCCCTTCTTCACGTGTCAGGCAATCGCTTTCCGCATCGATACAAATAACGGTTTTTTCATCTTCCTGCCCAATAAAAAATGGCTGGCGTACAATATTTAGCGGTGTGTAAATTCCTTGCCAGCGATCGCCGTCCCAAAAAAGATTTTCGTGTTCTTCAAACCCCAAAAGAGCTACACACACAAAACGACCGGTGTCGCTGTACTTGGTAAAGGCAATGGGATATTGCACCGCTAATTTGAGAAACTCACTCATCACCACCGGCACCATGCGTTCGTTGGCACCTTGCGCTTCGATCTTGCTCTGATCCACGCGAATGTGACGGTGAAGGTTATTGTGCAGAGAGACAAATTTGGTCATCTGATCACCCAGAGTCGGTTATAGGGTTTGCAATCCGTATTGGTGAATCTTACTCAACAGATCACGATTGGTCGGTAATTGTCGCAAAGCGTGCGCAATATTCCTACGATTTTTATCCAGGTGTTCGCGCGCTTGCGTTTCATCCAGCTGATGCTGCTGAAATCCAGGGTCAGTTTCAAACCCCATCCCATAGAGCACATATTGGTAACTCGCTGCCGGAAAGACTTCGTTATTGCTGGTAAAGTCATGATCCCAAGGCGATTGATAACGCCATAGTGTCATTAATTCCTGCAAGCTTTCCGGGATAGTCTGCGAGTCGCGATTATCAATCCAGAAAGCATTATCCGTGCGCTTACTGAGGATGTAATGTAACTTCAGGAAATCAATGATCCGCTGCCAGCGGTAGTGAAAGGTATCATTAAAACGCTTGGCGGTAATATCCATGACGGCGCGACAGGCAGGCAATTGTTCAGCAATCATCGCGGCTGACAATTCAACAAACACCAAGGCAGAGGCTTCCAGCGGCTCCAGAAAACCCGCCGACAAGCCCACAGCAACGCAGTTATTTTTCCAAAATAATTGTCGGTGGCCCGACTGGATCGGGATTCGCCGCACAGCGGATTCATCAAACATCGGCCCCACATAATCGGCCAGCTGCTGCAAGGCTTGCTCTTCCGTTGCGTAGCGACTGGCATAAACATGGCCCACGCCACGGCGATGCACCAGGCCAATATCCCAAATCCAGCCCGCTTCCTGCGCGGTGGAAATAGTGTGGGACGCAATAGGTGCATCTTCACCAGCATAGGGTACCTGCACAGCGAGTGCGCGATCAATAAACAACACATCGCTGCAATCTACCCAAGGCACCTCGAAATGCTTGCCCAACAACAACGCGGAAAAGCCGGTGCAGTCAATAAAAAGATCACCCTCAACACGACCAGCCTGCTGCGTTTCCACGGCAGCAATATCACCATTTTCTGCGGAATGAACAGCGGTAACATCCGCAAGAATATGTTGAACACCCAATTTTTCGCAGCAGTGCTTTTGCAAAAAAGATGAAAATTTTCCCGCATTTAAATGATAGGCGTAATTAGCCACTGAATTAAATTCCGGCGTGGTGATCATCTTGGGCGCCAACCCCTGCTCACAGATTGCCTCCTGAAAACAGACCGCGGCGGAAAATGATTGTCCTTCCAGCCCGTTGTGGCGATGCTGTTGCCAATAGGGCGCGAGGTTAACCTTGCCGAAGCCTTGCGGGAGCATCAACGGATGGTAATAAAAATCCGTATCTGACCCATCGACCCAGCGCGCAAACTTTGCGCCTTGCTTGAAAG
>CAMPIG010000218.1 GCA_946886255.1 uncultured Cellvibrio sp.
GTGAAGATGTGTGTCGATTGGTGACCGCGACGAAAGCGGCGGGCAAGCGGGTTATCGCAGTGGGTACAACCAGCGTGCGCTGCCTTGAAAGCGCCGCTCATAGTGGTGTCATTCAACCTTACCAGGGCGAAACCGCCATCTTTATTTACCCCAGTTATCAATTTCGAGTGGTTGATGCGCTGGTCACTAACTTTCATTTGCCTGAGTCAACCTTGTTGATGCTGGTGTCGGCCTTTGCCGGATACCGCAACACCATGGGGGCTTATCAGGCAGCAGTGGAACAGAGCTACCGGTTCTTCAGTTACGGTGATGCCATGTTTATTACCCGAAATCCCGCCGCCCACACCGAGCACGTGGGCGACAACCGCTAATCCTGAGTCAGCCAAGAAGGTTATACCGTGAATCGACAATCCTTTATGCAGTTTGAATTGGATTCTCAGACGGGCTACGCCCGCCGTGGACGTTTGAAGTTTCCGCGTGGCGTGGTGGAAACACCGGCTTTTATGCCAGTGGGCACCTACGGTACCGTCAAGGGCATGCTGCCTCGAGACGTTGTGGATACTGGTGCACAGATTATCCTTGGCAATACCTTTCACTTGATGTTGCGTCCCGGTACTGAGGTTGTGAAGTTGCACGGGGATCTACATGATTTTATGCAGTGGTCGGGGCCGATCCTGACAGATTCCGGCGGTTTCCAGGTGTTCAGCTTGGGTAAGTTGCGCAAGATCACCGAAGCGGGGGTTTCATTTAAATCGCCTATCAACGGTAGTCCGGTTTTTCTCGACCCCGAAACATCCATGCAGGTCCAGCGCGATCTGGGCTCGGATATTGTCATGATCTTTGACGAATGTACGCCTTATCCGGCGGACGAGGTCCAGGCGCGGGAGTCCATGGAGTTGTCGTTACGTTGGGCACAACGTTCCAGGGTAGCCCATGGGGACAACCCATCGGCGCTGTTCGGTATCGTGCAGGGTGGTATGCACGAAGGATTGCGCACAGAATCGCTGACCGGCCTGGTCAATATCGGTTTTGATGGTTATGCCATTGGCGGGTTATCTGTTGGTGAACCCAAGGAAGATATGTTGCGGGTCCTGGATCACCTGGCACCTGATATGCCAAAAGACAAGCCGCGCTACCTGATGGGTGTCGGGAAACCGGAGGATCTGGTGGAGGGCGTGCGCCGGGGCATTGATATGTTTGACTGCGTTATGCCAACCCGCAACGCACGTAACAGCCATCTCTTTACGGCGGCGGGCGTGCTGAAGTTGCGTAATGCCAAATACCGGACTGACACTGGCCCTCTTGATCCAGCCTGTGATTGCTATACCTGCAAAAACTTCAGCCGCGCTTATCTGCATCATCTGGATAAATGTAATGAGATGCTGGGTGCTCAACTCAATACCATCCATAACCTGCGCTATTACCAGACCTTGATGCTGCGCATCCGCACCGCCCTGAGCGAAGGGTCTTTCGAGACGTTTCTGACCGAGTTTTATAGTGGTCAAGGACTGGAAGTCCCCCCGGCGCCTCAGCCGCTGTGACAGGTGTAACAACACTTGCCGGCGGCGCGCGTTGTTGAATCCTGTTAAATCGGTATAATCCGGCCCTTTTATGGCGGGTTTATCGAGGCGGCAAATACCGCTCGTTAGGCGCACCGAAACCTACACAGTCCTCAGAGTCACGCTTTGAAGGGTGTGAGTAACAAGTCTGTTGCCCGTTATGTCACGTCTGCAGGCACCCAATAACTAGCCACAGCGAAAAATTGTCACGGAAAATCCTATGTTGAACCGCTATCCGCTTTGGAAGTACCTTCTTATCTTATTTGTGGCCGCTCTTGGCTTCATTTATTCGGTTCCCAATCTTTATACCCCTGATCCTGCGGTGCAGATATCCGGTGATTCCAGTGGTACAGAAATCGATCAGACGGTGTTGCGGCAGGTCGAAAAAGCGCTTAATGAGGCTGGTATCGACTACTTCGGTGCGGAAGCAAATGGTAAATCTGCATTGGTCCGCTTCCAGAATGGTGAGCAACAAGTTCGTGCACAGCGTGCGCTAAAAAGCGCTTTGGGTACTTCTTATATCGTTGCTCTCAACTCTGCTCCCACCACGCCGGATTGGCTGATCAGCCTGGGTGCTGCGCCGATGAAACTCGGCTTGGATCTGTCCGGTGGTGTTCACTTCCTGATGGAAGTTGATACAGCGGCGGCCATTGCCAAACGTCAGGAGATCACCGCTGACGAAATCAAAGACAAATTGCGCAAGGCGCGGGTTCGTTACAGCGATGTTGCGGCGAATCGTGACAATGTCATCGTTGCGCGCTTTCGCTCCGAAGAACTGCGCGATGAAGCACTGAGCGAAATTCGCGGCGACTATCCCAATATCCTGTTCAATGAACCCGAGGCTCAGGCTGACGAGTTTGTCTTTACTGCCGAATTAAGTGAGGCGGCCGTAAGTGAAATTGAAGACTATGCACTGAGCCAGAACCTGATCACCCTGCGCAACCGGGTTAATGAACTCGGGGTGTCTGAACCCATCGTTCAACGTCAGGGGCGCAACCGTATTATCGTCCAGTTGCCGGGTGTACAAGACACGGCTGAGGCAAAACGTATTATTGGTAAAACCGCTAACCTGGAGTTTCGTCTGGAAGCGGCACCGGATGCGCTGGTTTCCGCCAAAGAAGAATTTCCCTACCGCAGTGAACTTGACCAGCGTCGATTTGGTAATGAATTTCTTGAGCGCCAGTTGATCCTGACCGGTGACCACGTTGCTCACGCCAGCAGCAGCTTCGACCCCGAAACCAACATGCCCCAGGTCAACATCACTCTCGATAGCGCTGGGGGCACCAAGATGCACCGTGCAACGCGCAATAATGTGGGTCGTCGTATGGGGATTTTGTTCATCGAATATAAAACCCATCTGCAGACCCAGACCAATGATGCCGGCGAAACCGTCGAAAAACCGGTGCAGTTAGTTGAGCGCAAGATCATCAGTCTGGCCAATATTCAATCGGCATTGGGGGTCCAGTTCCGCATCACGGGTCTGGAAAATTCCGCAGAAGCGTCCGAATTGGCTCTGCTGTTGCGCGCCGGTGCGTTGGCCGCACCCATGTACTTTGTGGAAGAGCGGACTATCGGGCCGTCTTTAGGTGCGGAGAATATCGCGCTCGGGATGAACGCCGTGAAATGGGGTATGTTGATTGTCCTGATCTTCATGCTGGTTTATTACCGTGTCTTCGGTTTGTTTGCCAATATCGCACTGGGTTTGAACGTGTTGCTGATTGTTGGTGTTATGTCCATTCTGGGCGCGACGCTCACCTTACCGGGTATGGCTGGTATCGTATTAACCATCGGCATGGCCGTTGACGCGAATGTGTTGATCTATTCCCGTATCCGTGAAGAGTTAGCAAGCGGTGCTACTCCCCAGTCGGCAATTCATGCCGGTTATGAACGTGCCTTTGTCACCATCCTCGACGCAAACATCACTACCCTGATTGTGGCGATTATTTTGTATGCTGTGGGAACCGGGCCGGTGAAAGGCTTCGCAGTCACCTTGTCCGTCGGTATTCTCACCTCAATGTTCACGGCAATTATGTGCAGCCGTGCCATGGTGAATCTGGTGTACGGACACCGTAAAAACCTTCAGAAACTTTGGATCTAATCAGCGAGAAGATGGCTATGACACAGGAACCTAAAGTGATCAATTTTATGGGGGTGCGCAAAATCGCATCTGCCTTCTCAATCCTGCTGGTAGTTGCCTCCATCGTTTCGCTGGCGGTTAACGGCTTGAAGCTGGGGTTGGACTTTACCGGCGGAACCCAGATGGAAGTGGGCTTTGAACAACCCGCCGATATTCCCAAAATTCGCAGCATTCTCGTGGACGAAGGCCTTGCAAGTCCGGTGGCCGTGCTGTTCGGCTCCGAAAGTGAAGTGCTGATTCGTACTCAGGGTTCAACGCAGGATGGCGCGTTGACAAAAATTGAACGTGAGTTGTCGGCCTTGGGGGAAGATATCAATGTTGCTGCGGTAGAGCGTGCCCCCCGCGATAAAGAGCGATTTGCCCATGAACTGCTGATTAGCAATGTTGCGCCGGATCAGCTACAACAGGCAGGAGTATTCGCGGAAAGCGTGTTTGGCGAAGTGGAATTTGAAGCCCGTGGTGCCGATACGGCTGTAGTCGTTGAAAGAACGCTCGACTCGGTCTATACCGCGCATTTGCTAACCCGTTTATCCAATGAGGCTGGTTCAACGGCTGAATTGCGCCGCAGCGAGTTCGTCGGTCCGCAGATCGGTGAAGAGCTGCGCGATGATGGTGGCCTGGGTATTTTATGTGCGTTGATCGTTGTCATGCTGTATGTGGCGGTTCGTTTCCAATGGAAATTCTCCGTGGGTGCAGTGGTTGCATTGATGCATGACGTAATTATCGTATTGGGTATCTTCTCAATCTTTCAACTGGATTTTGACTTAACCGTACTGGCCGCCGTACTGGCGGTGATCGGTTATTCGATCAACGATACCATTGTAGTGTTCGACCGCATTCGCGATAACTTCCGTACATTGCGTAAAAGTGAGCCGGCAGAAGTTATCAATTATTCCCTTAGTCAAACGCTCGAGCGTACTATCCTCACATCACTCACCACATTGCTGACATTGTTTATGTTGTATATCTTTGGCGGTGAGTTGATCAGCGGTTTTGCGTTGGCATTGATTATTGGTATCGGCGTGGGTACTTATTCATCGGTTTATATTGCGGCCGCCATCTTGATGGGGCTTGATATTGCCAAAGAGGATTTATTGCCGCCCGTGAAAGAGGGCGCCGAGTTCGACGAAGCTCCCTGATGTAGATCAAAACAGCGCCTCAGGGCGCTGTTTTGTTATGGGCTGGCAATCGACGTTCGTCTGGTTTATCGTTTCATTCACTTCTGTTTTCAATAAGAACCACCATCCATGGCCCAACATCTCAGTTTCCGCGATGACCTCAGCAACAGTGATGACATAAATGCACTGCGTCAAACTCTGGCGCGCTTCCAGCGCATCTTTAATGGCAGCGGCTATGGTTTTTGGGAGTGGGATCTTGCTACTCAACGTATTGATTGGTCTGGTGGGTTTTGGGAACAACTAGGCTACGGCCCGGAAGATGAAGCCGCTATTAACGACGCACGTCAACTATTCGCGTTTATTCACCCGGATGATGTTGATGACGTTGGTGAAGCGACTCGGGAGCATTTGCGCAGCGGCGAGCCACTCAACACCTGTTACCGGGTTCGAACCAAGCAAGGCGATTATATCTGGACCCAGGCAAGAGCCGATTCTATCCGCGATGAAAATGGCCGAGCTTTATATATCTCCGGCGTTAATTTTGATATCACCGAATTGAAAGAAGCTGAAGCGGCGTTGCGCGAAAGTGAAGCGCGACAGGTGCGCATTATCCAGGCGTCGAACGATGGTATCTGGGAGTGGTATGCCGGTCGTGGTGGTTTTCATTTCTCCAGCCGTTGCTGGGAGCTACTGGGTTACGAGGATCAGGATGATGTGCTCACTCAGGGAGAAGATCGCCTGAAAGTATGGCGTAACCACATCTACCCTGACGATTTATCAAAGTTTGATCAAGCCCTCGCAGAATATCTGCAAAACAAAGGCGCTTTTGATTTTGAGTATCGTATTATCAGCACGCAAGGTGAAATTCGCTGGATTCGTTGTCGCGGTCGCGCCTATTTCAATGAAGAGGGGCGCGCGATACGAATGTCCGGCACTAACATGGACATTACCGACATCAAGCGCGCTGAAGAGCGGGTAATGCAGGCCAAGGTTGCTGCTGAAAAAGCCAACCAGGCCAAGTCCGAATTTTTATCCAGCATGAGTCATGAATTGCGTACGCCCTTGAACGCGATTCTCGGTTATGCACAGCTGTTCGAGTACGACGGTAACCTGACCCATAATCAGGTGGATAATTTGCACGAGATCCGCAAAGCGGGCGAGCACTTATTACAATTAATTAACGATGTGCTTGATCTGGCCAAGATTGAATCGGGCAAGATGACAGTTTCTCTGGAGCCGGTATTAACCTCGCGGGTGGTGGCTGAGTGTTTTACGCTGGTTCAACCTCAAGCCGACGCGAAAAGTATTAAGCTATATGCCAACCTTCACCAATTGGAAAGTACCTACGTTGTTGCGGATAACGTGCGTTTAAAGCAAGCCTTGATTAATTTGTTGAGCAATGCAGTTAAATACAATTCCATGGGTGGCGAGGTTGAGCTGCGTTTGGGTTTATTGGAAAGTAATGAGATGCGTATCGCGGTGCGTGATAACGGCCCCGGTATTGCCGCCAATCGCCAGCGTGAAATGTTTCAACCCTTTAATCGGCTCAATGCTGAATACAGCAAGGAAGAGGGTTCCGGTGTTGGCTTGGTAATCACCAAACAATTGGTGGAGATGATGAACGGTAAGCTGGACTTCACCAGCACCGAAGGTGTGGGCACGGAATTCTGGATTGATTTGCCGTTATCGAGGGAATGGAACCAGGATTTAATTGTTGCACCCAAACACCAGAATAAATATGCACCGACCGATCTATTGGTGAAACAGAACAAAAAAATTCTGTACATTGAAGACAATCCATCCAATATTCGCTTGCTGCAGCAACTCTTTGCTCGTTATCCGCAATTGCAATTGGATGTGGCCGAGGAGGCATTTCTGGGAATCTATAAGGCGCGCAGTGAACAGCCGGATGTGATTATCCTGGATATTAATTTGCCGGGCATGGATGGTTACGAAGCGCTTTCAGTATTAAAACGGGATTCGGTAACCTGCAATATTCCTGTAGTGGGATTGTCAGCCAACGCCATGCCCTATGACGTTGAGCGCGGCCGGAACTCAGGGTTCTACGACTACCTCACCAAACCGGTGGAAATTAATTATCTTATCCATACACTCAACCAGTTGTTATACGACGATTGAAGTCTCAAGGTCGCTGCACACTGGCTGATGTCTCTCGATAACTTCTGAGGATTGTCATCTCACGATAAACTGATGTCGCTACTGGTTGTCAACGCATTTGGGAATGGGATGAGGACTCGTGTGGCCACGGGTTTGTCGCCAAGTGCATCTTCAATGTAACTCAATAAAGAAAATGAGGATCTGATGGATACCGTCTGGATGTGGGTAGGCTTCAATGTGTTTGTCTTGTGCTTATTGGCTCTCGACCTGGGCGTGTTGCACAAGGGTGACAAGCAGATAACGGTTCGCCATGCGTTATTGTTAAGTCTGGGCTATG
Organism: uncultured Cellvibrio sp.; assembly: GCA_946886255.1. The sequence continues at coordinate 7,270 of CAMPIG010000218.1, forward strand.
TCGTACTTGCGTTTATATTTGCTGGCGGCATTTTTGCCTTTATGGGCGAAACCTCGGGCTATCAATTTTTGACCGGCTACCTCATCGAAAAAAGTCTCAGCGTCGATAATATCTTTGTCTTTGTACTGATTTTTACCCATTTTGCCGTGCCACCTCAATACCAATACCGCGTGCTCTTCTGGGGTATCCTGGGCGCTCTGGTATTACGGGCAACCTTGATTCTGGTAGGTGCGGCAGTGATTGAAGCCTTTCACTGGGTCATCTATGTGTTTGGCGCCTTCCTGATATTTACCGGTATCAAAATGTTGATAACGGTCGGGGAAGAACCTGACATCGAAAATAACCGCATAGTGACATTTATGCGTCGACGTTTTCGCGTGACAGAAGCATTTGTTGGCAGCAAGTTTTTTGTTATCGAGAATGGTGTGCGCTATATGACGCCGCTTTTCGTGGTGTTGATACTGGTGGAAATTACCGATGTGGTATTTGCCCTGGATTCGATTCCCGCCATCTTTGCCATCACGACCGATCCGTTCATTGTCTATACCTCAAACGTCTTTGCCATCCTGGGTTTGCGTGCACTTTATTTTGCCTTGGCCG
>CAMPIG010000219.1 GCA_946886255.1 uncultured Cellvibrio sp.
TAGGCATCAATCAGGCATTCGGTTTTTTCCAATTCCAATTTGAAATGTTGGGCTGCTTTTTGGGTAAAGCTGGCAAAACCCAAACGCTCCGCGCGATATTCCTTTAGCCAGGCAGAAAATGGAAACTCACTCGTTTCGCTGGAGAAGCGGCCGTAACTCTTGCCGCTTTTGCGAATAAAGTTGGACTTTAATTCGTACACCAGATCTTCCAGTTTGCCGTTTGCGGCAAAGGGCTCCGGCCGTACGTGAAGATCTACGCCGGTTGTGGGTGAGTGGCGCAGCAGGTGATGGGAAATGATGGATGTAAGTGCCATAAGCTCGACCGCAAAAAGCGCGCATTATAGCGAGAAGCGGGCGCCTTAAGACAGTCTGAAATGGCCGCAAAAGCCTTGAAGCAAGCCATCTTTATTAAAGATGGCTTGCTTGATGAGGATCAATGATGCCCGGCCGCCGCGCCGCCGCGCCCGTCAGGTAAAGCAATGCGCACATTCTGCATCATGCCCTGATCTTCGTGATCCAGGATATGGCAGTGCAAGACGAAATCACCGATATAGCGCTGGTAATGGGTGCGCACGATCACCTGGTAGCTTTTGCCCGCCGCGTTCTTGACCCACACCGTATCCTTGAAGGTGCCTTTCATACCGCGATATTGCGGGTCCGGGGCACCGCTGGTATCGAAGTCGTCCACCGCGTCCGGGCCGCTTACATCCTTGCCGTTGGGATCGAGCACGGCAATGACCTGAAACGGATTAACGTGAATGTGATACGGGTGACTGCCGGATTTTGAGGTGAGCGTCCATTCATCAATATTGCCGAGAATCAAGGTGCGATTAATGACGCCTGGCTTATAAATTTCATCGTCGATTAAAAAATCTGTCGTGGTCATATTGAAAAACAATGTCTGTTTGTTGGGCGTGGGCGGCAGGTCTTTGTGGGGAACAAATGTTGTTAGCCGGTTATTTCTCAACTCATCAGCCACTTGTTTGGCGACTTCTGGTGCGTAATGTTCTTTTGCCGCTTCGATGAGAGCTACCTGCACTTGCTTCTGGATGGAATCATCGCTCTCCTTGCCGTCTGCAACATGAACAACGCCTAAGAGTTTGCGCGAAGACGGTGTTTGATCGACATTGGCAGAGGCAGCCGCCGCCGCATCAATCACACAATATTTTCCTGCGTCGGGAAACAACATTAACGTATCCCAACGATAACCGGGTTGAAACACCAACGAATCTGTTGCGCGAATTGTGGCGGTCGTAAGTCCGTCGGCGGCGACAATATTTTGTGGTACCAATTCGCCGGTGCAGTTTTGTTTGATGAAGTCGTCATGCTGCTCCGCGGTAAATTTTTTCGGGATATCGACATCGCTTTTCATACGACGGAATTGCAAATTAATGCTGTCGCGCACCCCCCCGTGAATCAGTCGCCAACGCTCTATCTGCCCGGCTTTTGCATCATAAAAACCGGGCTGAATCTCACCGTTGATGCTGGTGTAACGACCGGACTGCCCCCAGGCTTTACCGCTGAAATTTGCATAGCTTTCCATCACGCCGACATCCTCCGGGTCACAGCGATAAGTGCCGTCTACATTCTTTTTAACGGTGGGGTTGTCACCTTTGGTGTAACAGGCATATTGAATTTGTTGGAACAACAGTACGCGTTCCTTGAATGACTGTTTCGGGGTCGGTTGGAGCAGCGTATCAATATCGCCTCTGGATGTTGTTGTCGGTGCACGTTTGCCATCAATGATCAAGGCGCCAGCCATACCGCTGCCAACTTGCAACGCGGTCGAGCCATGGCGATGGGGGTGATACCAGAACGTGCCGGCGGGATGGTCCAGCGGAATATTGTATTCGTACTGGAAATCCACACCGGGGTTAATCGAGATCAGCACGTTATCGCTGTTGCCGGCAGGATTAATCCATAAGCCGTGTGTGTGCATATTGGTGCCGTTAAAACAGTGCGGTTTATTAACCGGTTGCTCGTGGTCGTAACATGAGGGATCGCCAGGCAACTGGTTGGACAGCGTAGCGCGGATCGTATCGCCAGGTGCAACTCTGATGGTCGGTGCAACAAACGGTGCGTCAGGGTTGACATCGGTCCCCTGATAGCTGCGCAGCCTTACGCGATCATCCCGACCGGTTGCCGGATTCCACAGGCTACTTTCGGTGTAAGCGACCCGCCAGGTGAGATAAGCTTCCTGCGGTCCGGTTGGCTGAGCCGCTGCGACAGATTTCTTCAATGTTGCTAAGGGTTTTACGGCGTCCAGACTGCTACGCTGAATCTCCAGCAACGGTGGGTTTTCAACGCCATCATCACGCACGGATTTTGCGGTGGCCCAGGGAATGATAGCGATCAGGGAAAGTGTTAACGCTGAGTAACGAAGTAAATGACGGGGTGACATGGTTATCTCCTTATTGTGGATAAGCCCTGGCACATACCTCAATTTCAGCCAAGTACCCCGATGCTATAGAATGCTGCGCCGACCGAGCATTACAGCGCATTACAAATTCATGTGTTTTGTGCGGTGGTTGGAGGTGAGGTCATTGAAATTATTTTTATTTGGATGAAAATGGAATAACTTTTTTGTAAACGTGACGATTATGTTATTTGCTGACTTGCCTCCCGAACTTCATGAACCGGTTGCCTGCCTGGTAGAGGCGGCCATTGAATACAATGTGCCCGCGAATATTTTATTAGCCATTGCAGAAAAAGAAGGCGGCAAGCCGGGGCAGTGGGTGAGAAATACCAACGGCACCTATGATGTCGGTCCCATGCAGTTCAACAGTGCGTATTTGAAAGAGTTGATGTCTCACGGGGTGTTTGAAAGTGATGTGGCGGCCTATGGTTGTTATCCCTACCAACTGGCGGCCTGGCGTATTCGCGATCACATTTACAATGATCAGGGTGACTTGTGGGCGCGCGCGGCCAATTATCATTCGCGCACACCAACAGTGAATGCCATTTATCGCGCGGACTTGATTATCAAAGCGGAGCGCTGGAGCGAGTGGGTGGAGCAACACTACATCACCTACGAGGTAAATCTGGAGGGTTTGGCTGCTTCCATGCAGTTTATCCTCAAACCGATAACTCCCGCGCCGGAGACAGCCGACGTAAAATCCTTCGAATCTAAAACTCTCGAATCGAAAATTCAGGTGGAGTCCAAAAACGATGCCACCGCAGATCTCGAAAAACCGATCCTTGCACCCGCAACAAGCGCAAACGAAGCGCCGTAGCTACTCCTCGATTAAGTCTTCGATTGAGTCCTCAATTGAACCCCCAATTAAGATTGTCCCCAGCGGTAGCATCAGGCATGCTTGTTGCTGAATTTTTCGCACGTTTTTTCTGATGAATGCGTTATGAGTATCAAACACATTGAACAATTGCTCAAACCCCGTTCCATTGCCGTTATCGGCGCATCCAACCAGCCGACCCGCACGGGCAATGTGGTCATGCGTAATTTATTGCAGGGCCAATTTGATGGTCCGATCATGCCGGTAACGCCGCATCATAAAGCGGTGAATGGTGTGCTGGCGTATCGCTCGATAGAAGAATTACCGGAAGCACCGGACCTTGCCATTATTTGTACGCGCGCAACGCGGGTGCCGGCGATTATTTTGCAACTAGGGCGCAAAGGAACACGCAATGCGATTGTGATTGCAGCGGGGCTGGACACGCTCTATACCGCCCAAGGCACCAACCTGCAAGAACAAATGTTGGAGATAGGCAAGCAATCCGGCGTGCGTATTCTGGGGCCGAATTGCTTGGGTATTATTGTGCCCGGCCTTGGATTGAATGCGAGTTGCGCACACACAACAGCACGGACAGGCAAGATTGCTTTTGTATCGCAATCCTCGGCGGTGTGTTCGACCTTGCTCGATTGGGCGCACCGGCGGCGCATCGGCTTTTCCCACTTTATTGCTACCGGCGATGCGGCAGATGTGGGCTTTGATGAAATCATTGATTACCTCGGTCGTGATCCCAAAACCCAGGCCATTTTGTTGTATATCGATGCAATTCAGGATGGCCGAGCTTTCATGTCTGCTGCGCGGGCGGCCTCGTTCAACAAACCGATTCTGGTGATCAAAGCTGGTATTCACGCTGAGGTCATGGCGGCAACCTCGCGCCTCGGTACCGAAAAAATCGGTGAAGATGCGGTTTACAGTGCGGCGTTCCGGCGCGCGGGTATGTTGCGTGTCGATGACTTGCGCGAACTGATGGCGGCGGTAGAAACCTTGGCATACGGCAAACCTATCACCGGTGAACAATTGGTGATTTTATCCAACGGTAACGGCCCCAGCGCCATGGCAATTGATGCGCTCCTGCAACGCGGTGGTCGCCTTGCAACCCTGGAGCCACACATCGTCAGCCAATTGCAAAAAATCATTCACAGCGGCGGCCGCGCCATCAATCCGATCAATATGCTGGGTGATGCGCTTCCAGCTTTATATGGTGAAGTCGTCAATATTTTATTGCAGAGTTCAGCGATCGATAATGTGCTGATCCTGCACGCACCCTCCGGTTTAAATTCACCGACGGCCTACGCTGAAGCGGTCATCAAGGCTCACCAACAACGCAAAGGTCGCAAGCCTAACCTGTTGGTGAACTGGATGGGCGAAGACGCCGCCGTGGAAGCGCGCCAACGGTTTGCTGAAGCGGGGATAGCATCTTTCCGCACGCCCGAAGGTGTCGCCGGTGCGTTTATGCACATGGTGGAATACCGTCGCAACCAAAAATTATTATCGGAAACTCCAGATTCGGTGAGCGATGAAATTCCGCACCATCCGGAGTTCGCCAATAAAATTATCACCCAGGCTCTGGCTGATGCGCGACTGCACTTAAACGGTGAAGAGTCCGCCGAATTATTGCAAGCCTATGGCATTGCGACTATTCCCACCAAAGCAGCAACCACACCGGCAGAAGCTGCTGACCAAGCTGAGTTGTTGGGCTTCCCCGTCGCCTTGAAAATTGTGTTGCCGAATATTCCGTTGAAGTCGGACATCGGCGGTGTGGTATTGAATTTGAATATCCGCGCCGAAGTAGAAGAAGCCGCCTTGGCCAGCCTCAAACGGGTCAGTGATATTTATCCCGATGCAAAACCGAGCGGGTTTACCTTGCAAACCATGGCGCGCCGCACCGGTGCGCATTTGCTGCGTATTCAGGTGCAGACTGATCCTGTATTCGGGCCGGTTATTTTATTGGGCGAAGCCAGTTCGGTGTGGGATATTCACACTAACGCCGTGGTGGCATTGCCGCCGCTGAATATGGCGCTGGCCCGTTATCTGGTGATTCAGGCAATGGCTGAAGGCAAGATTCGTGAACGACAGTTACATTCGCCACTTAATCGTCAGGCGTTGTGTATTCTGTTGACCAAGATCAGCCAAATTATTATTGACCACGAAAATGTGGTGGGTTTGACGATCAATCCCGCTCTGGCAGTGGCTGATGAAATTATTGTGTTGGATGTGAGCGTGGATATCGCATCGGCAACCCGACAACGTCGTTTGGCTATTCGCCCTTACCCCAAAGAACTGGAAGAATATTTTACCTTGCGCGATGGTCGCCAGGTTTTTATACGACCGATACGCCCGGAAGATGAAATCATGCATCAGGCGTTTGATCGGGCATTAGCGCGTGAGGATCGCTACAAACGCTATTTTGGGGAATTGCCGCAGTTCTCTCACGAGCAGATGGCGCGCTTCACCCAAATTGATTACGCGCGCGAAATGGCCTTTGTCGCAACTGAGCAAAACGCAACGGGTGTGACCGAAATCCTGGGTGTGGTTAACGCGCAACAGGACCCGGATAATGTTGAAGCAGAGTTTGCGGTGACAGTGCGCAGTGATATCAAGCAATCCGGTTTGGGGCATCGTTTAATGCAAAAAACGATTGATTACTGTCGAGGGCAGGGCACGCAGTACCTGACCGGTATGACGATGTTAGAAAACACAGGTATGGCCAATCTGGCGCGCAAGCTTGGTTTTACCGTGAAATATCTGCGTGAAGACGGATTGATTGACATGCGGATGAAACTTCAGGACTCATGAGCGTCAGGAGAGCTTTGCCATGGCTTTGATATGCATCATGGCGCACCGACCCAGCGCCGGCAAATCATAGCCACCCTCCAGCATTGACACCATGCCTCGGCACTGTTGGGTAATGTCGGGGTTATTCTTGCTGATGTCGACTAACTGACGCAATTGGTGGGTAATCCACACGTAATCCTGTTCTACCAAACGAACGGATGACATGTCGTCATCGAGGTGCCCATCGAATCCGGCAGAGATCAATAACAACTGTGGTTGGAATCTGGTCAGGGTCGGCAGACAGTGTTCAGTCAACGCAGCGCGAAATCCTTCGCTACGGCAGGTCGCCGGTAAGGGAATATTGATAATGTGGTCCGGCACATTGTCGATGGGCGTCAGCGGGTAAAACGGGTGTTGGAAACTGGAGCAAAACAGCACGCGTGGCTCATGCCGGAAAATTTCCTGGGTACCGTTGCCGTGGTGTACATCGAAATCCACGATAGCAATCCGTTCAAGATGGTGCACTGCCAGTGCGTGTGCCGCTGCAATCGCGACATTGTTAAAAATGCAAAATCCCATGGCGTTCGCGGGTTCAGCATGATGGCCCGCCGGGCGAACATTACAAAACACCGCGTCTGTTTCACCCCGCATCACCATATCCACACCGAGAATGCCTGCACCGGCTGCATGACGAGCTGCATCCAGCGTGCCGGGCGATAAATAAATATCATCGGCAAAGCGCAGGATGCCCTCGCGAGGTTGTGCCTGTGTCAGACGCTGTAAATAGCCGCGGGTGTGAACGCGCAACAATTGTTCGTCGGTAGCCAGCGGCGATTCACGATGGTAAATCAGGCTATCTATACCGCTGGCCAGGAGTTGATTGTTGATGGCGTCCAGACGTTCCGGACACTCCGGATGCTCCTCCGGCATCAGGTGCAGGTGGCAGGCAGGATGAGTAATCAAAGTAGCGATCATAGCGATATCCGAACGCGTTACAGGGTCGGGTGTGCATAATAACACTGAAATTGATGGCGTATTCTGTTCGGAATTCAGCTAAACGATGCAGGATGATGTGCTTAAACGAAAGGAAGTATTACCGGTGGTCTATAAGCGGGATTGATGCGTATTAATGCATTAAATAACATACAAAAATGACATCGTGATGCGCAAAGTGACGATGTTGTACTCATGCATTGCGTTCAGTACAGCAGAAAAACTTACAATGCATTTTCAAGTGTGGTGTTTACACGGGGGGCTGCAAAAGGTATGGCGGCTTGTTCGAACCAATAGCGTTTGATTATGCCGATCACATCCATCAGGCCATCAAACGAAACCGGTTTTGTGAAATAGGAGTTGGCACCTTGCGCATAACTCAAATCAATATCGTGTTGTGCATTGGATGTGGTGAAAATTAGCACAGGAATGTGTTTGTAAACATCACTTGTTTTGATACTCTTGAGCGCCTTACGTCCATCAAGGCGCGGCATATTCAGATCCAGCAAAATAATTGTCGGCTGGGGTTTGATGACAGATAACGTCTCCATCAATTCTTGACCATCGCTAACAAAAATTGTGTTTTCCATGGATATCTTGTGTTCGTGTAAAACATCTTTTACAAGGACTTGGTCGTCCAAATCATCATCTGCAATGATCAGTAGAGGAGTAGCGATGGTCTCATTGTTGCCGTTGCTGCTGATTTTCATACATATATTCCGGCAGGTGAGTTAAATCTGATGCTTAGCATGCTAGGTGCTGAAAAGCGTTTGGCCATTGTATCGGCCTCGCAATAAGAATGCTAATAAAAAAGGTTGCGCCATTAGTATATTAATATCTAGAATGGTGAAAA
>CAMPIG010000220.1 GCA_946886255.1 uncultured Cellvibrio sp.
GTGTGTCAATATGTGTCAGCATGGTTTTCCCTCGATTGCATTATGTTGGTGGGAATGCTAAAACCTAAAGTTAACTTGAGGTCAATAGGTGGAGCAGAAAATGGTAAAAATTGATCCGCAACATTTTCGCAAGGAATTGAGTGTGGGCGAGGTGGCGGACCGTAGCGGTGTGGCGGTTTCTGCTATTCATTTCTATGAGTCCAAAGGTTTGATTAAAAGTTGGCGCAATGCCGGCAATCAGCGACGCTATCATCGCGATGTGCTGCGGCGGGTGGCACTCATTAAAGTTGCGCAGCGCACTGGTATTCCGCTGGCTTCTATTCGTGAAGCTTTGCAGGCATTGCCGGATGAGCGCGCGCCTACCGCTACCGATTGGCGACGTCTGTCTGCCCAATGGCGACAGGAACTGAATGAACGTATTCAGCGGCTCACGCAAATGCGTGACCAATTAAATAAATGTATCGGCTGCGGTTGCTTGTCTTTGCGCGATTGTCCTCTGCGTAATCCCTGGGATGAGCTGTCTACGGAAGGCAGCGGACCGCGCTTGCTTGATCCTGATTAATATTGCATTTCGATGGGTAGTCGAATGGGCGTTATTGAATTCGACAGCAGGTGGTGAAGATAAGAAAAATAATGGAATTGTCGGGCAGTGCCGCGATACCTGCGGCACTTTCCTCAATTAAAGGTTTCATCACTCAAAGCCTTCCTCAATCAAAGGTTTTCGCCAGGATAATGCCGCCCCACATCAGGTTGCGATCACCTGCGCCCTGTTTGATCTCGGAGCTGTGTCCGCGCAACACATAACTCAGGCGATAACCTTCGGCGAAGGCAATGGTGTATCCCAGCCAGGCTTCGAAGACAATCGGATTTAATTCGTTATGATCATAAGTCACCGGACTATCGCGAAATTGTCCCTGTAAAAAGACATTATAGGCACGCGCTTTTATCGCCATTCCTGCCCAGAAGTAATGTTCGCGGATCGGTCTTGCACTGGTGTTATAGGTCGATTTTTCCCCATAACTTGCCAGTTCCGGATTAAACGATGACCAAGGGGTGTGATACTTGCCGTCGCGAAAACTCAGGCTCCAGCTCGCTTCTGTCAGATAACCAACTGATGCTTGCAGTGTGCTCTTCACTTCCATGTTATCGAACAGAGTGCCCAGGTATTGTTGCCGGGCGATAGCGTAACGGGCCGTTAATTCACCACCTTCACTGATCTGATTATCCCAGCCTGCGGCCTCGTTGCCGTTGAGTTTGTCATGGATGGTGTTTTGAAATTCACCCACCAGATTCAAACCCAGCGCGCCTACCGTCAGCGTGGTTTTCCAGGAAACATTGCTGTTCAAGTCCATTTGTTCGCGCGAACTGGACCAGTAGATCAGGCTCGCATAGGGGCGATCTGCGGGGTTTGCTGTGGTGACAGTGATATCTTCCGGGGTGAACCCAAACAGCCCGACCTCAATACTGTGGTTATCAATATTTTGTTCGGATTGGTTATCGACCCCCAGGAAATAATCGATAGCGCTCAATGGTTTATCCAGAGAAAACCAAAGTTCCTGCGCTTTGCGACCCGAATACGTAAAGTTGAAGCCGTAGGTGTAATCCTGATCCCGTCCACCTAAAGCGAGAATGTCATTATCAATGGCTAAAGCCCAACTCGATTTCAAAGGTTCTTTGTACGGCAATACCACTACCTCTTGATAAGGGCGTTTTTCTTCCTCAATCAAGGTAGCGATTTGCAAGGCGTTGTAATCAACCTCTTGGGCGGATACCAGAGGTGGCAGGGCGGCTAAACCCAGGATGGCAGTTCTGATGGTAAGTTGTAGAAATCTGTTCATTATCAAGTCCTTCGGTTACTGCACAACTGCCGGTTCTTACGGTAGACCGGCAGCCACAGGTAAAAATCTGAATGTTTATTTAGATGACCGGTCGTCTGTAAAATACCGCACAAATAAAGCCGCAGAGTGGGGCGTTGAATTAAGCGTGCTGACACTCAACTGCCATAGGTGCGGCTTACAATTGACTGGTCGTCTTTAAAAAGAATAAAAAATTTCGCCTGATCAGGGGCGCTTACCGAGGATTTCCGGCAACAATGTCATGAAAGCATTCATAGGCTCACGGCATTTGGAGGCCTTCATGCGCATCAATGTGCCTTCCCAGGCATTAAACAAAAATTCCGCCAGTACCGCCGAGGAAATGGTGCTTTTAAGGCTACCGTCCAAGCGAGCTTCTTCCAGGACATCTTCGATAGCCTGGGTGTTGTTACGCAACATCTGTCGGACTTTCAGGCGAATAACTTCGCTGGAGTCAGACATTTCCTGGCACATATTGCCGATAAAACATCCGCCTTTAATGCCCTCATCGCATCCGCCAATATTGTCGATAAAAAATCGATTCAGACGCTCTAGTGGGGGAAGACTGCGGTTGCCGAGCAGGTGGCGATTGTGCTGAATTCGTTCTTCAGTCACTTTTTCCAGAGCTTCTACTGCGAAGTCTTCCTTGCTTTTGAAGTAAGTGTAAAAAGACCCCTTGGGTACATCAGCGGCATCAACAATATCTTTGATGCTGGTGCCGTTATATCCCCGGGTCGCCATGACTTGTAAGCCGGCGTCGAGGAGGTGGTCTTTTTTCAGTTCACGTTTGCTCATGGGGAAAATATATGACCAGTCGTCTGGTTTGTCAAAGGTTGGCTTAGGTTATGTTGTTCTAAGGTCTGGCGAAATGGTAATAGCAAGATAACAAATGGTTGTTACGCATGTGCTAAAGCTAGTTGTTACGCGTGCGCAAACGCAGGACGGCGGCATTTTGATCAATCACAAAATCGAATCGGCCGAGGATATCCACACCCAGCAAGCCATCGAACTCGGTCATGTTGTGCATGGGAAGTAGCGCCAGGATATGTTGATTAAAAGCCAATTCGTCGATCCGCAAGGTATCCACAGTGAACAGCACACTGTCGACTGTACCGCTGGCGGTATTCAGGCGGATAGGTTTGGTTGATTTAACCAGGAAGGGATATTTTGCGGTGTAGACATTGGACACCCCGCTCAGGGATGCCCCGGTGTCCAATAAAAGACGCGCCGGATAACCTTCAATGGTGACATTTATCAGATACTGATTGCCAAAGCGAACCAGTGGGATACTCAGCTCATCGGGTAACGATGTGCCGTTCAGCTTGGCCAAAATATCCTCGGCCTGTTGCTGCATAGCCGGATCATTGACCGCCATCATGGCGTGGTACTGCGCTTGGTAATTGTCGTCCAATTTTGCGTAAAGCGAAGCGAGGATCACATGAAGTTCGGCGTCGTTGGTGTTGAGCTCCAGTAGTTCGTTGAGTTGGCTCAACAGCCACTTTGAATTGCCGTTGATCAGGTTCGGTTTTTGATAGAGCCGCATTAAATAATGACGGACATACGTCATAGCCTGTTCGAATTTTAAGGCATCCACCTCGTAATCCAGATAACGAAACCATGCCTCCAGGGAGGCTTCATGGTTGTCGATTTTTTCATAGGCTTGCGCCAATAAAAACCAGGCGCGGGCGGACCTTGGTGTTTCCGCGAGGTAGCCCTGCAATAACCTGATTACTTCTTCAAAACGGGACAGGGCAATCAGTTGATCCACCCGCTCCCATGAAAAAACGCTCGCTGTGGTGTCGGGTTCGGTTTGGTTTGGCTTGGTGTGAGCGAGTGCAGGTTGGGACGGCTGATAATGCAGTTCACGGGAAGTAGAAAGCTGAATGCTCTCGGGAGCAAACCCGAAAGTCCTGAGGCTGTGACGATACTCGTTGGCCATAAAGCCCAGCGCAAAGGCTCCGAGAGTAATGCTGATTAACGTGAATCTTGTCATAAACTATCCGGTGACTGCCGTACTTTTTTCAATGCCCCGCATGACCCAATGCGTTAAGCGAAGGCCAGTCCGTAGTGAGGTGGGCAAACTATAGTGGATGCACACTACTGTTGATACAGGCGTAACGCTATTCATGCCCGGAGATATGACAAACTACCGGATAGAAAGTTGAACTGGATGTCGCTGCTGAATCAGGCTTCCAAAGCGTCGAGTCCTTCGATGGCTGTATGGATTTGCTGTTCCAACTCGCGCAAGAGTGGTCCATGTTCATCATCCAGCCCCGCTGCGCGACACACTTGCACAAGCTCAAGGAGGTGTCGCTCTGCTTTGAGACGTTGTTCGAGGATTTGCGTGGCGGTGTCGGAGGATAGGGCCGCTGTTATATGATGAAGAAGCATCTCTCCGGTTTCCCGATCAGGATCGGGAACCGAGGGCAGGTCGCCTAATGCGCGTATGGCCTGTTCAATGCGCTCAATAAATCCCAGGCGTTCTTGCATGATCATGCGCAGCACGGGTGTTACGTGATCGTCATCCAGATACTCTACAGCGTCCTGATAGTGGTCAATCGACTCGCGACTGGCTACCAGCAGGTCGTTCAGTGCAACTTCTTTGTCAGTGCGTAATAAATTCATGGGGTTACTCCATCAAGGCCGGTTCACGGGTTTGTTCAAGGTCCTTGGATAAAACGTCAACCGGTTGAGGTCGGATGACTTCCAGCGCTTCGGGAATCACTTCAAACAGCGCCGGGGTAATACTGACTGGTTCGCCATCCGCGTGGATTTCGCGCAGCCGCGATGTCTTGATGTGAATACGTTGTCCCGAAGCGGTAAAAATTTTATCGGTCAAACGCTGCTTGCCGCTGCGCAGTAAAGGGGCCAGTGTCAGCAATTCCCATAAGGTCAGCGGCGGCACACTGTACAAACACAATTTGCCGTCATCAATCGTGGAGTATTCGTCAATCACATTGCCGCCGCCGTAGTAGCGGCCATTACCAATGGCCAGTTGAATAGAGCTTACCCGGTAAGGCTTGTCGTCCACGGTTATCGTTGCGCGAAATTTGCGATTTTTTTTGAGCGCCGCGAACACCGCAGCCAGGTAACCGAACACGCCCCATTGTTTTTTTATCTCCGGCGTCAGTTCGTGAGTCACGCGCACCCCGAGGCCGATGTTGGCCGCATTAAAAAAATAATGCCCGTTCACCACGCCCAGATTCATACGGCTGCGATGATTCTCCACAATTAATTGAAAAGCTTCCAGCAGGTCGCCGCTCATACCCAGAGATCGCGCCAGATCATTGGCTGTGCCCAAAGGCAATATGGCAAAAGGTAGCTTATGTTGATAAAGCGCCCGTGCGGCAGAGCTGATAGTGCCATCGCCACCGCCGAGTATCACCAAGTCTATGTGATGGCGATGGTCGTCGATCAATTGACAGGTTTCTTGCGCACTTTGTGAGTTCGTCTTGATCAGATTAATACCCGCTGCTTCCAATAGAGCCATGCCCTCCTGCATATCGGCGTCGCCGCCGGATCGGCTGTTAGGGTTCACTATCAGTAATGCGTTACGCGATGTATTTGTCATGTTTACTGCTCAGTAGCTAATCCAGGTGTCAGTGTGTCAATCAGTGTCGGTTTCACTTTCCACTTCATGCCGCCTTTGGAGCCATCGTGCTAATAACCAGCAGGACAGGGCCCAGGCTGCACCGGCTGTCCAGCCGGCGAGTACATCTGTGGGCCAATGTACGCCAAGGTACACCCGGCTCAGTCCCACCAATAAAGTGGCGGTGATAGCCACCAGCAGGATGTAGGCCTTCATTCGCTTGCGTCGCTGGACGCGCGCGAGCAGGGCGCCCATGGTCAGGAAGGTGCTGGCTGCCAGCATTGAATGTCCGCTGGGAAAACTGGCGGTATAAACTCGCGTATGGTGCGGGACCAGGTCCGGTCGCTCGCGATCGATGGTGCTCTTTAATAAGGTACTCACGCCCAGCGCGCCCAAAGTGGCCACCAGTAACACCACGGCCATGCGACGTTTGCCGTCTAACAACAAGTAGCCCACCACCGCGATGGTCAACAGTGTCAATATGGCATTACCGCCCAAGGCAGTGAGATCACGCCCGATTTCTTCTACCCAGCCCGGCCCTATCGGATCAGTCAGGTCAGCCGGGTTGCGCATACTCAATAGCAGTGCCTGATCGACTTCGTGGGTGTCGCCTTCCATGACTTCTTCCGCCAATTCTGCAAAGCCCCATAACGCCCCAAGAATGGCGAATAATGCCAACAGCACCGGCAACTCATGGCTACCCAGCCATTGCAATACACTGGCAGTGCGACCTTGGGAGCCGGGTTCCGGCGTTTGGAAAGATGGTTTGTCCGGATTCTCGTTCATCAAGTCCCTCGCTATAACTGCGTGAAAACATATATGTCGCGCGATGATATACAGAAATGGCAGGAAAGATCTGTTGTTTGCCGCTCGCTTTGCTTTCCATGTTGGCTAAACGTGAGGCGGGTTCAACACGGCGGGGCTAATGTCTTGCGGTGAGTTTTGAGGCGTTATTTGCCAGTAATATCCCAACGCTGTGGCTGAAGGTGAGTCAGGGCAAAATTGTGCATACGCGAGCGCGAACCTTCGCCCGTTGCTTTGGGGGGATAGTAAAGGGGTTTCAGGTGGGGATATTCGCTCAGTAACTCATCCAGCGCCGCACGGATTTCGCTGAGCATCTTTTCCAGGTTGGCATTGAAATCCGGTCGCTTCCGAACGGTATGACCCAATTCCACCAGTCGCAGAAAATACTTGTCCGCCAGTTCGAGCAATGCATCCGGCAACAGGTGATGTTGACACAAGCGCACCTCAGGATTTTGCTGGCAGTAATTCAACAACGCCGCATAGAAACACAATGGTTTATTGGCTAAAGGAACCTGTTTATCGCTTAATACCAGAGCCTTGTTGGTGAGATCCAACGTCAAAGTAATAGGCGTGATTGCGCTGGGATGGGATTCAGCTACCGGCAACGGTTTACGTTTTAAATAGGGGCGAATCAGTATCAGTAACAAACCGGCCAAGAGTAGGGGATAGCCTGATAACCCACTGAACCAGCTCGGCTCCTCTACATGTAAACTCAGATTGATTGTTTGTTCCGGTGCGATCAACTGCCGAACAGTTTCTCGCTTTGGGCGGGTATGCGTATCGGCCACCACTGTTTGCAGACTGTGGATGCTGACAGGCAGCGACTGTGCGGCAATGGTTTCATTCAACTCCTGCAAGTAAAGAAGTACCTGACTAGCGTTGCCTGCCATATTTAATTCGGGATTAGGCAAGGAAAGGTGCGCAAGATCCAACGATATGCGATTTTCTACAGCGAGGATACCTCGCTCAATATTGAACTGTCGCTGTAGTGACGCACCGGAAGAAAATGCCACCTGCAACACCACATAGCTGAACACAAAAAACAACCAGTGATAGCGGGTAAAATGTTTGCGCAGGTAATGCATATTATCGCCCCACAAATTGCTCGGGACAGCCTTCAGAAAAATGCAATTGGCCGAAATAAGTTGAAGCCTGTTGTTCGGCAATCGTGGCCAGATTGGTTTGCAATGCACAGAACAAATCGGTGTTGCGGTTATCCATCTTCAAATACCAACTGCTGCCGCTGATGTCGGATTCGCTGATCGGCTGAATATAATTTTCCGAAAAACGTTCGTGGTCATCATCGGACCAATAACTGGAAATCATATCCACTTCCCCGCTGGCTAGCAGCTGACGCAAGCCGGTGTGATTGTGGCTGTAAACAATCGTCACCTGATCTTGCAAGCCGAGCGCCTGCAGCATATGCATGGGAATAATATGGCCCGAGCGGCTGGTGGGATAATCGACCAAACCGATACGTCTGCCGATCAAATATTCACGCGATATAACCGGCTTTTCATGCAGTGCAATCAGGTAAGCCTGATATTGAGGATAACTGGCCAGCCGTTTGTAGCCGTAGGTTTTTTCTGCATCAAAGGCTTCCACAAT
>CAMPIG010000221.1 GCA_946886255.1 uncultured Cellvibrio sp.
ACTCCACAGAAAGTCTCGCCTACCGTTTGATGGGTGCCTGGCTGGGAACGGCAGCAGCGGCTGGCCTCGCTGCGCTGACGATTTATATTTTTCGCGATGTAAATTTACAGGCAATCTTTACCTGGATGGTCGCCACACCGGTGGTGGTGATCGGGCTGCATTGGGCGCGCCGGGCATTATTGACACGCTTGCGCTCCAAACCCACAGAGCCGCGCCGTGTTGCCATCGTCGGGGCCAATAATCTCGGCTCCCGTGTGGCTAAATCCATGCGCGGTATGCCGTGGATGGGGTATCGCGTGGTGGGTTATTACGATGATCGCCAAGGTACTGAAGATCCGACTCGTCGCCTTAACGAAAATGACACCACTATACGCGGCGGCTTTGAGCAACTGTATGCCGACGCGCGTGACGGCAAGATTGATATTGTATTTATCACTTTGCCGATGCGTGCAGAATTGCGCATGCATTCATTGATCGCGCGCCTTGCCGATACCACCGTCTCAGCTTATTTAATTCCTGATGTGTTTAACTTCGATTTATTGCACTCGCGGTTAACCTGCTTGCAAGGCATTCCTGCGCTGAGTATTTACGATTCGCCTATGGTGGATAACGGATGGGCCAAGCGGATGGAAGATATTGTGCTTGGAACCGGCATGATGATCGCGCTGGCACTGCCGATGTTAATCATTGCGCTGGGGGTGAAATTATCGTCACCGGGTCCGGTATTCTTCAAGCAAACCCGTTACGGTATGCGCGGTGAGCGTATCAAAGTGTGGAAATTCCGCTCGATGACCGTGTGTGAAGATGGTGAAAATGTTGCTCAGGCGCGTAAGGAAGATCCACGCGTGACCCCCTTTGGTGGCTTCCTGCGTCGCACGTCACTCGATGAATTGCCGCAGCTGTTTAACGTGTTATCCGGCAGCATGTCACTGGTTGGGCCGCGTCCACATGCGGTATCGCACAATGAATATTATCGCAGCCAGATCAAAGGCTATATGTTGCGTCATAAAGTGAAACCGGGCATTACCGGGCTCGCACAAATCAACGGGTTCCGTGGGGAAACGGAAACACTGGACAAGATGTCCGGGCGCATTGCTTACGATCTGGAATACATTCGCAATTGGTCCTTGCTGATGGATTTAAGAATCCTGTGGATGACGGTATTCAAGGGCTTTGTTGGTCAACACGCCTATTGATATCGGGATATTGTTCATGCGAGATTCAATCAGTTTTTTTCGTGTTTTACCACTGTGCACGCTAGTGGCAATGCCGGCCGCGGCACAGACGGATTTATTTTCCGTTGGTGCGTCGGTGCGACAACTGTGGGACAGTAACTACGAGCGTACGCCGGAAGAAAATTCGGAGCACATCACGATGTCGTCGGCTTTTGTCTCGCTGGATAAAACACTGAGTCGTCAGCGTTTTATCGCGCGTTGGCAATTATCTCACTATGATCATGCGGAACGCCCCGACCTGGATGCAACGCTCAACGAAGGGCGAGTCACCTGGCAAGGGCAATGGGGCAACCGGTTAAAGTCGCGCCTTGAATGGACGCGTGACTCTTATCCCGTCGATCGCCTGGAATTTCGCGATAAGGATATTGTAAAGCGCGATGAAGCCCACGCCTTGATCAGTTATGGTGCCGGTCATCGTTTGACACTGGGTATTGGTGGTCGTCAGGCCGAGCAAACCCACTCCAATGGACTGCGTGAAGGCCTGGATTTTGAAGAAGACGAAGGTTACTTCGAGGCGGGTTATAAAACCGGTATTCAATCAACGTTATTTTTGCGCGTTCGCTACGGTGAACGTATTTATCCAAATCAGCAAATTGGTTTACCGGTTGATGATCCGGATATTGATCCGGGTACATTGGAACCCTATGAAGATCTGGATTTTGAATACCAGCAAGCGGAACTGGAAACGACCTGGGAAACCTCCGCCAAAACCAATTTGACGGCGACACTGGGTTATTTCAATCGCGATGGTGTGGTGAACGATGGCACCGGTGCGCTCGCGATATTGGAAGCAAACTGGAAAGCGACGGAAAAAACGGAATTCAATGGCGGCTATTCCTATCGCGAACAGGCCGTGGGTGAAACATCCGATTCGCCCGCGGGAACACACACCGTATTTGTGGGTACACAGTGGCAGTGGACACCCAAGATAAGTGTGGGTGCCGATGTAAATGTCGTCAAACAAAAATATCAGGACGACAGCCCGGGCCCTGACCGCGACGAAACAGTTTATAGCGTTTCGCCTTTACAAATGGTTTATCAATTTTCCGAGCAATTCTCTATTCGCCTGGATACCCGCTGGGTGGACCGTGATTCACCCTTGGCGTATCGGACCTATACGTCTTCCCAGGCCATTTTGGGATTATCGCTTCGCTATTAATGTGTTTGGGCGTGATTCATCATGATTCTTATTTTTTGTTAAGTATTCCGTTAAGGAGCAACAAACGTGTTAGCAAAGTTGTCCACACTCGCCAAAAATCTTACCCAAGCGTCCCCGTTGGTGGGGCGCCTGCCTTATCCTCATGTGGATTTATTTCACTGGTCACCCACCAACGGCAGCATAAATTTTGGGGACCGACTTTCCGATATTGTGACGCGTCAGATGCTGGCGTTTCATGGGCTAAGCCTTGACGATCAAGTTCGCGACCCGGCACGCCTGCTGGCGATCGGATCGATCCTGCATTTTGCCCAGACGGGTGACAATGTATGGGGCTCAGGCTGGAATGGCAAAATTCCTGAAAAAGAATTTACCGCAGCCGATTTAAAAGTACATGCCGTGCGCGGCCCCTTGACGGCTGAGTTTTTGCGCAAGCGCGGTATTGTTGTGCCAGATGTCTACGGTGATCCGGCCTTGCTCTTGCCGTATATTTTCAAGAATCGCTTCACGGCCACAGCTGAAGACGATTACGTCGTAGTGCCTAACCTGCATGACCTGGCTTTCGTAAACGATCATCCCAAGCTGGTGTCACCGTTGTGGGGCTGGAATATTGTTATTAATAAAATTCTGAAAGCGAAATTTGTGCTGGCCAGTTCATTGCACGGTTTGATTATTGCCGAAGCCTTCGGCATTCCGGCGCGTTATGTGCGCCTATCACAAACGGAAGATTTATTTAAATACAAAGACTACCATCTCGGGAGCGGAAGAACGGAAGCTGAGTTCAGTTTCGCTACATCATTGCAAGAGGGTTTGGAAATGGGCGGTGCTCCCGCTATCCGTTATGATCATACCGCTTTGATGTATGCGTTTCCGCTGGAGTTGTGGAACTGACAGATAGAAAGCCGTTACCGCTATAAACCGTGGCAACCTTAATCGGGATATTAAATATCAAATAAAAACAAGGGAGAGCAGAATATGGGGGCAATATCAGCAGCTATCGGACGCACTCTCGCTAACTGGCATACGCAGGAAGCGGCTGAGCAACGCGCATTGATTATTCCGCCGGCAATACCCGGCAGCCTTGGTGATGCGGCTATGATTTCTGCATCCACAACTTTTTTGCGCAATGCCGGCATGCCAAGTGTTGATTTGCTGTATGGAAAAACCTGGCGGCTGGATGAAAAAATTGATCGCCGAATTCGTGGAGAACGATTCTTTTATCGCCAGTCCCGGTTGCAGCAGGCATTTTTAGTTGCGCAGTTACCGCGTTACGAGGCCTGTTATTTTATCGGCGCGGATGTCATTGACGGTGCCTACAATCCCCGCTCGGTGAATGCCCGTATCTCTTTGGTAGCGGAAGCCGCACGTCTGGGCAAAAAAGCCACAGTGCTCGGCGCCAGTTATAACACCCATCCTGAAGCGACCACACGCCAGGCGTTGCGCGATTTACCTGCATCGGTTGTTGTCTGCGCGCGCGACCCTGTGTCGCGGAGTCGCATGGAGTCCATGCTGGATCGTCCCATCCGGCAGGTGGCCGACCTGGCTTTTTTGCTGCCGCCGCGCCTGCAGCATCCGATTGTGCAACAAGCTCACGACTGGATTGAGCGACGTAAAACCAAAGGCGATCAGGTCATTGGTATCAATGCAAATTATCTGCATGCAGAAAAAGACGCAGGCATTCCCCCGGCATTGAAAATGTTCATTCAATATTTGTTGCGTCAGTCTCTGTCGCTGATGCTCATTCCTCACGATACCCGCTCAAAAAGACCTGATCAGACATTACTTGAAGAAGCGACGGCCAGTTTATCAGCAGCTGAGCGTGAACGAATTTTTATGTTACCGCCGATCAGCCCGGGTATTGTCCGGGCGGTCACGCCGGCGTTGGATATGTTGGCTACCGGGCGTATGCACACCGCCATCCTGGGGCTGAGCGGCGGCACGGCGCCGTTCAATTTTGCCTATCAGGATAAATTTGAGGGGCTGTTGCAATTCTTTAAGCTGGATCAGGCGGGGTTATTATCCACGCCCAAAGAACTTGCCGGTGACCCGGCGAGAGTGGCAGAAAAATTTCTGCACGTGTTGCACGAAAAGGAAACCTATGAGCAGCACATTCAGCAGTATTTACCGCAGGTGATGACGCTCGCACGCGCTAACTTTTTATGAGGTAAGCCGGTTTATACGTTAATCCGGTCCAGATTACAGCCTTAATAGTTGGCGCACCTTGATAGCAGCAGGGCGGACTTTTTGCGGCACCATATCGATACTTTCACCAAAGAAGTTCCGCGTCTCGGCACGGAACACAGTAACCATCAACAGCACGTAAATCAGACCACCCATGGCTGCCAGAACAATCATGCTTAATGCCACGGGCAGCTCGCTGATAGCTGTTAGTTTAAGTCCCATCACACTGGCCAACATGACCAAGGACGCACAGAAACTTGCTGCGACTGATTTAATAACGCGAAGGATGGGCACACCAAATACTTTGCGGAAAAAATACATATTAAAAAATATCGTCAGATAACTGCGCACGGCAAAACCATAGGCAGCGGCGATCAGGCCGAAGGATACCGACACTAATCCCAACCCGCAATTAATCACAAATACAACACTGGCCAGTGCCATGACCATCCGCGAGTTGCCACTGGCGGTCAGGGCGGCATTGATTTGAAAACCGATAACCAGCGGCGCTGTGCCCAAGGCAAGGATGGTCATGATCTGTCCGCTGAGTGCCCACTTTTCACCAAACGCAAAGATAATAAATTCCGGCCCTATGGCTGCCGCACCGAAGAAGATCGGAAACGTTATATAGGCGCTGACCTTGATGACGCGCAAGGTGCCTGCTGCCTGTTGGTCGCGTTCCGGAATGCGGGACAACGCCGATAATACTGTTTGCTCAAACGGTTTGAGCACAATCTCTTGCAAGATAAACAGCGCGCGTCCACCGACACGGAAAAAACCGAGGGCTGCTGGTCCGATCATCACGCCGATCAATACTTCAAAAATTTTTGAGCTGACATTGCCAATCAATTGTGCAGCCATCAGTGGCGAAGAGAATTTCAGCAGTTGTTTACAATCCTCTTTGGAAAATACCAGGCGTGGTACCCAGCGTGATGCAATCAGGGTAAACAAGGTGATGACGCTGTGGTTGATCAATTGTTGCCAAACCAATGCCCAGACACCGAAACCTTTAATCGCGAGAAAAATACCCACCGCGCCGGACAACACACCGGCGACCACGGTGCGTATAGCGATGACCTGGAACGCAAATTCCCGTTTCAGCTTGCCTTCGTGAACTGCCTTGGCGCCTTCGATAAAAAAGATAACAGAGAGCACTTTCAGGATCGGCCCCGCATCGGGCTCATAGTAGGCTTCCACCAGCGGTACACCGATAAAGAAAATCAGTGTGCTGATCAACAACGCAAAAAACATATTGAGGTAAAAGCAGGTGGAGGCGTAAACATCGTCCCACAATTGGCGTTGCACAATGGCTTGGGGAAAGCCGGCGTTGACGATGATCTTGCCCGCCTCAACCACAATTAATGCAAAAGCCACCAGACCAATTTCCGCTGGTGCAAGGATGCGTGAAAGAACAATAAAAATCAGAAAGCTGACGACACTGTTACCACTGGCCGCCGCGCTCATCCAGACTGTACTGCGGCCCAAACGTTGTTTTAAAGTCATGTAGGTTCTATCGATTGAAAGAAATATAAAGGCGATTGAGAAACAAATGATCGATTAAAAATACAAAGTGCAATCCGCTTATTTATAAACGCTGATACAACTTCACTGTCGCGTCGGCCAGATGATCCCAATTGTATTCATCCAGCGGGCATATAGCGGGGCGCTCAGCAGCTTCGAGGTGCGCGATCGCCTGCTGCAATGTTTGCGTCTTAAAATCATCGCGGTAACTGTGTATCCATTGCTCGCCGAGTTGTTTTTGTAATACCACCATGGCGCCGATGTGCGGTGCAATCACTGGTTTGTCAAACGACAGGGCTAGCAAGAGCGCCCCCGAATTAAAGATCGCCTTGTAGGGCAAGACAACAATGTCGGCGGCGCTCAGATAAGTGTGTAATTCGTTATCCGGGATAAACCGCAAAAACACATGCACATCGGGGTTGCTTTCGGCGAGGTGCTTGATGTCATTCGCCAGCGCGCTGGTTTCCGGGCTCCCGGCCACCACCAGTGTGTATTGTTCAAGCTGTGCCTGGTTAAACACTTTAATCAGGTTGTCGACATTTTTATAAGGTTTGATCATGCCAAAAAACAACAGCACTTTTTTATCGGGCAGCAATCCCAGCGCAGCCTTGGCTTGTTGTTGGTCAATGGCGGCGGGATAAGAATTACGATAATGGCCGTGGGGAATAATGGCGTATTCAAGATGTTGCGGAGCTGCATACTGCTTAAAGAATGCATTCTTGCTGTCTTCGCTCATAAAGATTAAACCGTCGCAGCGCCGGATAAACCAGTTCATAAAACGCTGGGACAACGCCGGGCGAAACGCGTCGTGGGGTGCGACATTGTGTGCGGTCCACACCACCTTGGTGCCTTTTAATTTGAGCAGGGTAATGATTACGACGAACAGCGCAATGCGTTGCCAGGCTTTAAAAAAACGGCGTTCATTCATGTAGCCATCAGGCCAATGAAAATGCACGATATCGTAACGTTCAAACACGGCTTTGCGATGTGAATACTCGTCAACCGGCACGCCCAGTTTCTGCATCTCGCGGTAGAGCAAGGCGTTATAGGGATTAACCCGTTCATTGGAAAAAGCCGGTGAGGCAAGTATGCGCATCGCGTGCGTGGCTCCGCTACGTTTATCGCGACCCTTTACATAAAGTGGTTCGCTATTTGATGAGGTTTGCATGCTCATTCCTGTACTGGCACCCGGGCAGGCCGTTGTTTGCCGGCGCGCAGACACAGTGTCAGAAATACGGCGATGTCGATGGTGTAACGCCGCATCAGGCGTGTGGGTTCAAGGCATAGACGGTACAGCCATTCGAGTCGCAGACTTTGCACCAGACGCGGTGCGCGCGGTTTGTCTCCGGCGAGAAAATCCAGCAACGCGCCGACGCCGATAAATACCGTCGCCGTGGTGTGCTGGCGATTGTCGAGAATCCATTGTTCCTGCATGGGATTGCCCATGGCGACCAACACAATATTGGCCTCGGCGGCGTTGATGGCGGTGATCACTTTTTCAGGATCGCGCCCCTGTTCATAACCGTCGCAGGTGCCAACCACCTCGACATCAAAATCTTTTTTTAACGTGTCCGCCGCGCGCTGTGCAATGCCGGGTTTACCGCCGAATAAAAATACCCGCGCTTTGCCGCGCACGCTGTGCAAATACTGCGGCGTAAAATCAGTGCCGTTCAGGTTCTGCGGAAATTTGCGGCGATGCACCAGCCAGGTAGCGATATCCAC
>CAMPIG010000222.1 GCA_946886255.1 uncultured Cellvibrio sp.
CGGTGGCCGATAAGGTCTATACCCTGCTTGAAGGCAGCGCCGATGCCACCTGTGATGGCGTGAAAGTCGGCGAAGTACATGCCGATGAGATCTTCGGTGCATTGGCCGTCTTCACCCGCCAGCGCCGCATCGCATCGGTTATTGCCACCAGCGATTGCACCGTGTTGGCGGTGCGCAAAGAAGAGTTTATCGACCTCATTGACCATCAGCCCCAGATTTGCCTGGGTCTGATTGAAGAAATGGCCGCCAAGATCAACCAGCTCAATAATCAATTGCTCGCACTGAGCGCGAAAAGTTATTAGATGCCAGGGCGTGGCGCTAACAATCTTTTTTTCATCCAAATTAACAAATAAGAATATTTCTCAATAAAATCGTTGACTTCACAAATGAGAATAGTTATTGTTTTCACAGCTGCTGCACAACATCTCTTGTGTGACAGTCGTGAAGGTGATCTCCCTGCAAGCTGATCGCCGGATCTTCTCCTTGGGAGTGTGGAGCTTAATCGCTCCTGGACTCTCGGCTAACCACGGTTGCTTGGGCCACTCAATGAGTGGCCATTTTTCTTTACCTTTCTTTCCGCTGGCACCCCCGTCCACTCATTGAAATTTTTCAAACCGAACGCATATTTCATCCTGCCGAGCTTGTCTCAAGCTCATTAATTCACACAGGAGAATTATCGTGTTACGCATCGGCCTTTTTTTGTTGACCAACATCGCTGTCATTGCGGTGGCCAGCATCACCCTCAGTTTGCTGGGTGTAGGGCGTTACCTGGATCAATCCGGTAACCTGGATTTGCAAACACTGTTGATCTTCTGCGCCGTGTTTGGCTTTACCGGCTCCATTATTTCTCTCTTACTATCCAAATTCATCGCCAAGAAAACCATGGGTGTGCAGCTGATTGAGCGTCCGCGCACTACCGATGAACAATGGTTGGTGGACACGGTCGCCGACCTGGCCCAAAAAGCCGGCATCAAAACCCCGGAGATCGGTATCTTCCCTGCGCAGGAATCCAATGCCTTTGCGACAGGCTGGAATCGTAACGCTGCTCTGGTGGCGGTGAGCCTGGGGATGCTGCAGCGTTTCGATCGCGATGAAGTCCGCGCCGTGCTGGCCCACGAAATCGGCCACGTTGCCAATGGCGATATGATTACGCTCAGCCTGATTCAGGGCGTGGTGAACACCTTCGTGATGTTCTTTGCACGCATCATCGGTCACACCGTGGACCGCGTCATCCTTAAAAATGAAAATGGTCATGGCATCGGCTTTTATGTCACCACGTTTATCGCCGAGATGGTGCTGGGTATTTTGGCTTCCATGATCGTGATGGCCTTCTCCCGTTACCGCGAATACCGCGCCGATGCCGCCGGTGCACATCTGGCCGGACGCGGCGCCATGATCCGTGCGCTGCAACGCTTGCAGGCCGAAGTGAAGGCCGGTGCCGAAAACCCGATGCCCGACGGTTTTAAAGCTTTCGGTATCAGTGGTGGATTTAAACAACAATTCGGTCGACTCTTCGCCAGCCACCCGCCGCTGGAAGATCGCATCGAAGCTCTCAGCCGTCAGGTGTAAACCTGGCGGCTTCCCGCCCTATCTCATCTTCATCCCCTGGAGGATTGCATGAAAATAATGCGTTGGTTACTGCTGACTCTGCTGACCGGAGGCGTGGCAGTTGCCGACGCCCAAGCCGACTTCGCCACGGATGATGAGCGCAACACCATTCAGGTATTTGAAAAGGCACGGCCCAGTGTTGTTTTTGTTACCAACCAGCAACTGGTGCGCGATCCTCGCTCGCTTAATCTGCTTGAGGTACCGCGCGGTAGCGGGACCGGCTTTGTGTGGGATGAGAGCGGTTATATCGTCACCAACTTCCACGTGGTGGACGGCGCGCGCAAAGTGATGATTACCTTGCAGGATCAAAGCACTTGGCCCGCTGAAATCGTCGGCCTCGCGCCGGAACGGGATCTGGCCGTACTGAAAATATCGGCACCGGAAGAACATCTGACCGCGCTGCCATTAGGCGATTCAAGCCAATTGTCTGTGGGCCGCAAAGTCCTCGCAATCGGCAACCCCTTTGGCCTTGATGCCACCCTCACAACCGGCGTTATCAGCGCTGTGGGGCGTGAGATACAGTCTCCCAACCAGCGCACTATCTCCAACGTCATCCAAACGGATGCCGCCATTAATCCCGGCAATTCCGGCGGTCCCTTACTCAACTCCCAAGGCCAACTTGTCGGCGTCAACACCATGATCTACAGCCCCAGTGGCGCAAGTGCCGGTATTGGTTTTGCGATTCCAGTCAATACGGTGAAAGAAGTTGTACCGCAATTAATTGCTCACGGGCGGATTGTGCGGCCGGTGATGGGTGTTGCCTTGGCACCGGACCATTGGGCACATCAAAGTGGTATCCAGGGCGTGCCCATTCTGCGCGTCGAAGCCAATTCACCGGCCGCCAAAGCGGGTTTGGAGGGCGCCTCACGTAATGCCTGGGGGCAAATAGAATTGGGGGATGTCATTGTCGGTATCGACAAAAAAGTTACACCGGATCAGGATCAATTGATGAGCGCGCTGGAGCGACACAAACCGGGCGACAAAGTCGAGGTACATATCGTCCGTAACGGCAAGATGTTGCAACGCAAATTGACTCTTGCAGCGCCCCGCGAATAGTGGTGCAACGCTACCGGTTATGTCACATCGACACGCTGCCCGACCCGGGCAGCAAAGGTTTTTCTATCAACGGCGAAAACGTCTTCCTCATTAAACACCACGGCAACGTTTATCTTTATCGCAATCAGTGTCCGCATATCGGCGTGGCATTGGAGTGGGTTGAGGATCAATTTCTCGACGCCAGTCATACCATGATCCAATGCGCCAATCACGGCGCGTTATTCGTGATTGAAAACGGCGAATGCGTTGCCGGCCCGTGCAGTGGCGAAGCGCTGGTTGCATTGCCTTTTGACATTGTGGATGGCTACGTGGAGTTGATCGCTGAGCGTTTAACAGATCAGGAACGCTGACTTGCGTTTTGTATCTTATCCATTACTACTTTTTCTGAATTAAACTCCGCAATCGCGAGTTTCCTTGAGGCTATTACCATGCAGAATTTTACGTTTCATAACCCTACCCGTATTATTTTCGGCGAACATCAAATCAACCAGTTAACGAAATTGGTTCCCGCTGATGCGCGAATTTTGTTTACCTATGGCGGCGGTTCGATTAAGAAGAATGGCGTTTATGACCAGGTTGTTGACGCGCTGAAAGACCGGCCGCTCTTTGAGTTCGGAGGAATAGAGCCCAATCCGCGATATGAAACCTTGATGCGCGCAGCGGCCACGGTAAAAGAAAACCACCTCGACTTTTTGCTCGCCGTCGGTGGTGGCAGCGTTATCGATGGCACGAAATTTATTGCAGCCGCAGCAGAGTTTGATGGTGAGCCCTGGGACATTCTCGCCAGACATGCGCCAATTACATCCGCCCTGCCAATGGGCTGCGTGCTTACACTTCCTGCCACTGGCACCGAGAGTAACGGCAACTCGGTCATCACTCGCGCGAGCACACAGGAAAAATTAAGTTTTGGCAGTCCACTGGTGTATCCGCAGTTTGCGGTACTTGATCCAACCACCACTTATAGCCTGCCACCACGACAAATGGCCAACGGTGTAGTAGATGCCTTTGTGCATATCATGGAGCAGTATTTAACCTTTCCCGTTGACGCAAAAGTGCAGGATCGTTTCGCCGAAGGTTTACTGCTAACCCTGATCGAAGAAGGACCGCGTTCCTTAAAAGAACCCACCAATTATGCCGTGCGTTCAAATGTCATGTGGGCTGCGACCATGGCACTTAATGGATTGATTGGTGTTGGGGTACCTCAGGATTGGGCGACCCATATGATCGGCCATGAAATTACCGCCTTGCATGGTCTTGATCATGCCCAAACACTCGCTATTGTGTTGCCTGCGGTGATGCAACATCAGCGTCAACAAAAACGTGACAAATTGATTCAATATGGTCGCCGCGTATGGAACCTGCAACACAGTGATGAAGATCAACTCATTGACGCCGCCATTGCGGCAACACGGCAATTCTTTGAACAGATGGGCACACCGACACGTTTGCGCGATTATCAGATTGAAACAGCATCTATCGACAAATTGGTTGCACAATTGCAAAGCCATAATCTGTTAAAACTCGGTGAGCATGGCGATATTACGTTGGATGCATCGCGCCGTATTCTGGAGCTGGCTGCTTAATCTACGTCATCATTTCGTCACGGGACTTTGGGAAGATCCTCGGCTCTATTGTTTTTTATCTCCAGAGGAGTGGCACCATGAGTCTCAGTTTTTGGCAAATTGCATTGGTTGCAGTGCTCTTTTTATTACTGTTCGGTCGCGGGAAGATTCCCCAATTAATGGGCGACCTTGCAGAAGGCATTAAAAGCTTTCGCAAAGGCGTAAGTGATGTGAGTAGTGATGCAGAGGAAAGCAGCCAATTGAAGAAAGCGGATTCGGTTGAAGGAAAATCTTAACCATCCATGCTTTACTCCCCAAGAAAAACTTTGAAAGCCCCGCTGGCACAATCAAGTTTGGCGTTAGGACATTTATTTTGAAACCCTCAAGTCAGGGACGACTTGAGGGAGCTACATGGACGTATTTATGCGTTTTCAGAATAAATGTCCTAATGACAAACGAACTACGAAGTCCGTTATAGCAGGATATTAAACCGCTATCGTATTGAAACCAGCTCACAGGAGCTGGTTTCTTCTGCAAAATCAATGCGAGCTTTTCTTGCGACGCAATACCACCATACTCAACAAACCAGTCAACAAGAGCAACAATGCACCCGGTGCTGGCACGGCAGTGACATTCATCGTATAGCTGTAGTTATCATCCCAGCCGAACGCCGATTTTCCACCAACGATGATGGTGTAAAAACCGCTCAGGTCCAGACGGATATCGCTCAGAGATGAATCCGCCATAAAGGTTGAAGTACCGGCGATGTAATCCACCAAACCAAAATCACTGCTGTTATTAAACAAACCAAACAACAAATCTTCGCTGCTGACTTCGCCGTAATAAATACTGATGCCGCCGATAAAATCACCCAGGCTGCTCACGTCCAGAGACAGCTCGTCACCCGCGTTAGCGTTGTAGCCCCACAAACTCACATCCTTATTGCTGCTGTTCAAACCGAATACGGGTGGATTTACCCAGGCGCTGTTGCTGTTCAGAGTATCTTCATAAATACCGGAGCCAGAAATTTCGCCAGTGTAATAACTGGGTAATGCATTGGCGTTCATCGCCAACAGCAAGATCGCACAGGCAGTCAAAAGCTGTTTCATACATAATTCCTCTTGATAAATGGTGAGCAAACAGGTGGTCGCGAAGTGCGGCGTGTTTTGGAAAAAAATGTATGCCGCACCTCGCGTCGCTATTACAGAATGCCGTCGTTCCAGGGGCCGGTGATCGCAAAGGTTACGCCGGGATTCTGGATGTTGACGAACAACCAACGGTCATGGAAACAGGCACCGCAGGTTTCGGAACCGACATAATTACCGCCGTTGATGCGTGATTCTGTGCCGGGGAATTTGCTGTGAACTACTGCGGCGTCGGCGGCTGAAAGCATCATGTTATTGCGGCCAAATTCAAACACGTCACCGGCTTGACTCAAGCCCATCAAACGTGAAATACCGCCGCGATCTTCACACAACAAAATGCCGCCACGCGGGCTGATGGTCATATTGTCCGGCATAACCGGGTGAGAGGTGTTGTTGCGGCTTTCAAATACCAAGGTAAGTTTTTCGCGACGCGGATCAAAATGAAATACCTGGCCACCGCTGACACTGCCACCGCTGGTAGAGGTAAAGTACACCAGACCGGTGTCATACCAGGCACCTTCCAAACGCGCAAAACGTGCAGCGCCCTTGTTATAACCCTGGGTGAAGTTGCGCGGGTTAATGACTTCCGGCTGATCGATAGTGACCCACTCAACATCCCAGGTTGTTCCATTGGGATAGCTGGCAGTAAGGTTAGCCTGATCGGCATTTTTTACTTTTAACATTTCCAGTACACCACCGGCTAATAAATTGCCGTAGATGTCCGGACGGTAGCGATAAAAACCCGATGACGTACCGGCATCTTCCGTGATGTACACATAACCGGTTACCGGATCAGTTGCGGTGGCTTCGTGAGCACGACGACCCATTGCTTTGATTGGCTCTGGCTTGGCAATACCAAAACCGGGCACTTCAAAAATCCAGCCGTGGGTCATGCCGTTGTAGGTTGCTGTTGTTTCTTCACAGGTCAACCATGTGCCCCAGGGCGTAATACCACCGGCACAGTTTGTGGATGTGCCGCTGATGCTCATGTAAGACGCTAACCAGCGACCATTCAACGCATCGAACAATAAATTACTGCAACCACCGCCGGCACTCGGGTTATACATGGCGGGCGATTTTACGGCGGTACCTGCTCCACGCACTTCATGGTTACGCACCAGGGCAATCGTATTGCCTTGCGCAGCGACAACACCCATACCGTCGTGAACACCCGGTGTCGGTGTGCCGTCTTTCATGATCATGCCAGTCCAACCGTATGACCAATATGTAAAACCTTCCGGCAATTGCAACAAAGGCAAACCCGTTACCTCATCAGCAACCGGTGCAATAGGACCGTAGTCGCTGGTAAATGCGCTGGCAGGGTTTGCCATAGCGGCGAGCGAAATGGCCGCAGCACCGGCGGCACCGCCTTTAATAAAATCACGGCGGTTAACGATAGGCTCTACAGGTAAATCGTTTGTGATTTCCAACAGTTCTGAACTATTATTCATCGGGTAATCTCCACGGTTAGGTATTGTTCATTTGGCGATGAGCGCAATGTCTCGGCTGTGGAGGTTACTTCTGCTTTATGAAAATCCCGCGTCACTTAGATGACATTTCCGACTTATTTTTATTATCAATAACTCAAACGAATAACGATATCGGGGAATACTGGTTTTACTAAAAAATAGTTTTATAGAAATAAAAAATTTAAAATTCGGAGACATCTTCGCATGGACGTCAATAGGAATTCTCGAAGGTTAAGAGGCTGAAGAATAGAGAGGAGAAAATAGCAGCGCAGAAAATATTCTTGAAGAAAAATGACTCAGGTTTTGGAGACCATATCCCCGCGAGATTCCATATTACGTTTTTCTTGCAGCCTAATCATCCAAATAGACATTTCATAGAGCAACAAGATAGGTGTGCCCAACGCAATCTGTGAAATTAAATCCGGTGGTGTAATAAAAGCAGCAACGGCGAAGATAATAACAATGGCATAACGTCGCCCACTGATCAGGGTAGTTGAGTCAATCATGCCAGCGTGAGCCATCAGCAACAACACAACAGGCAGTTCAAAACTCAAACCAAAAGCCAATATCAATTGAATCACCAATCCCAGGTATTCACTGACACGCGCTTCCAGTTGTACCGGCAAAGCACCCGCCACTGCTTCACTCTCAAAGCTGATAAAGAATCCCCACGCCATAGGAAAGACAACATAAAACGCAAGCGCCGCGCCAATTACAAACAATATCGGGGTCAACGCAAACAAGATGGAGACAGCGCGTTTTTCACTGCGATATAAACCGGGTGCAATAAATTTCCAGACTTGAATCAGTATCAAGGGCAAGGTGAAAAA
Source organism: uncultured Cellvibrio sp. (assembly GCA_946886255.1). The sequence continues at coordinate 7,671 of CAMPIG010000222.1, forward strand.
TAACGCGGCAAAGAAAGACAATTTCAGATAAGTAAGAAAAGCTTCATGTAAACCGGTGTAAATCATCCTGCGCCCGGATGCTTCGCCAAAGACTTCAACCAAGGGTTGCATCAGGAAGTGATAAA
>CAMPIG010000223.1 GCA_946886255.1 uncultured Cellvibrio sp.
CATCCACCCGATTGACTTATTAACTAATCCCACCGCCGATCTGTGCGTGTTAGATGTGCGCACCGCATCCGAAGTCGCGGCTACTGCCTTACCCGGTGCGCTGCATATTCCCTTGCATGAACTCACACCGGAGCGTTTACAAAACGAACTGGCAAAGCATGGCAAGCAAGGTTCTTGCATCTATTTGCTGTGTCAGGGGGGTATGCGTGCCGAAAAAGCTGCAGACCAATTACACGGTCATGTGAATACTGAACTTTGCATCATCAATGGCGGTATGAATGCGGTTCAGCAAGCCAATATTCCGGTCATCAACAACAGTCGCAAGACGATGTCGCTGGAGCAACAGGTCCGCACGACCGCCGGCGCTCTGGTGCTGGTTGGCGTTACCCTGGGTACATGGGTACACCCCGCTTTTTATGGGCTCTCCGCATTTGTAGGGGCCGGGTTGGTATTTGCCGGAATCACTGATCTATGTGCCATGGGCATGCTGCTCGCACGGGCGCCGTGGAATAAGTAAGTGTTCACCGGCTCGGCTGGTAAACGATAAAAATCTCGGGACGTTGCTGATGTTACTGCTGATCGGTGTATTAATTGGTTTGATGCTGGGGTTGACCGGTGCAGGTGGTTCCGTATTTGCCGTGCCACTCCTGATGTTGTTGGCGGGTCTGCCGATGACCGACGCCGTCGGCTTGTCACTTGGCGCCGTCGCCGCCAGTACTTTTTATGGCAGTGCGCGCCTCAGCTTGCGACAACGTACCATTCTATGGAAACCCGGGGTAATCCTCGCCGTTGTCGGCGCAATAATGGCGCCCTTTGGTAAGTGGCTAGGCTTGCAAATCCCCGAGCCTTGGTTATTGGCCAGTTTCAGTTTTCTGGCCGCTGTGATTGCAGGACGTATGTGGCACACCGCCAAGCATGATCCACAGGCAGCTCAGGTGGTGCGCGCGGGGAATTTTACGCAAACGCCGCCACCCGATTTACTGTGCAACCTGAGTAAAACCGGTCAATTTGAACTACGCCCGCGTTGCGTCAGTGGTTTGTTGGTTGGTGGAGTTGTGGTGGGTTTGTTATCCGGGTTATTCGGTGTCGGTGGTGGTTTTTTGATTGTGCCGCTGTTGCTGATATTAAGCCCTATCAGCATGGCGCAGGCTGTCAGCACATCGCTGATGATTATTGCGCTGGTCAGCAGCTCCGGATTTATCAGCCATCTGTTGATGACCGAACACAACCCATGGCGGTTATTGGGATTAATTGCAGCTGGCGGTGTGCTGGGGATGGTGGCCGGCCAAGCTATTGGCGACAAAATTGCCAATGCGTTACTGCAGAAGATTTTTGCCGTATGCCTGCTGGCAATCGCACTGGTCACATTGATCAGCAAAATGTAGGTCGAGTTAGCGACAGCGTAACCCGACAGATTACCTAGCAACTACAACGGTCGGATTACGCCTTCAGCTAATGCGATCTACGCAGGCAGTGTACGAACAACGTTCTTCATCTTTCGACAGCCGACGAGGTTTTTATGATTTTTCGCCAACTCTTTGAACGTGAATCCAGCACCTACACCTACCTCATCGCGTGTGAAGAGACACGCGCGGCAGCACTGATTGATACGGTAAAGGAAGAAGTACCCAAATATTTACAGCTACTTAAAGAGCTGGATCTCCAACTCGTCCACGTGCTGGATACTCACACCCACGCCGACCATGTCACCGGAGCGGGTGATTTGCGCGATGCCACCGGCTGCGTAACGCTGCTGGGTGAAAAATCAAATTCTGTTTGCGTATCTAAACCTTTGCAGGATGGGGATGCCATAAACATCGGCTCCCTGACACTTAAAGCTTTATTTACCCCCGGTCACACCGACGACTCCTACAGCTTTTTATTGGATCATCAAGGCCAGACCTACGTCTTCACCGGGGATACGCTGCTCATTCGCGGCACCGGACGTACCGATTTCCAAAACGGTAGCGCAACAGACCAATATCACAGTCTGTTTGATACATTACTGCGTCTGCCGGACGATACGGTCGTCTATCCAGCCCATGACTACAAGGGCTGGACGCTTAGCACTATTGCTGAAGAAACCGCCCATAATCCACGTTTGCAGGTCAGGGATATACAAGCCTATGTAGAGTTGATGAACAATTTGAAACTACCCAACCCCAAGATGATGGACGTTGCTGTGCCAGCTAACCAGGCATGCGGGCAACCAGGAATTCAGCCGACCAATCCCACTGATAGAGGGCAGGGATTTCAGGGCTAAGGGGGGCACAGGACCCCTATCGCGCCCGCCATCGCACACAAACGAATACACAAGCGATGGCTTTTGTTAAGATGTGCGCCCTGTGAAAACAGCTAAAAAGAGACCCACACCATGTTGATTCAAGCACCTATCTCCCTCGGCGAACTCATCGACAAGATCACCATTCTTGAGATCAAAGCCGCCAACATCACCGACGCAGGCAAACTCGCCAACGTCACGCATGAACTGGATGTTCTCAATAACACCGTTGATCAATTACTCGACCAAGCCGGCAAAGAAAAGCTGGCGCCACTGCAAGCATCACTTAAAAATATCAACCAACAATTGTGGGTTATTGAAGACGATATTCGTGATTGCGAGCGGGCCAAAGATTTTACTGAACAATTCATCGAGCTGGCTCGTGCGGTGTATTTCACCAACGACAAACGTGCCGCAGTCAAAAAAGACATCAACCTGGCCTTTGGTTCTGAATTGGTTGAAGAAAAGTCTTACCAGAACTATCAATAATCTCATCGTCAACCACAGCGAATTTGCATGAAAATCCTGCTGATAAAAATGTCCTCCATGGGGGACATTTTTCACACCTTTCCCGCCATTACCGACCTTAAGGAAAAGCATCCCGAGGTGGTGATTGATTGGGTAGTGGAAGAAGGTTTTGCCGAAATTGCTGCCTGGCACCCCGCCATTCGCCGGGTTATTCCGATAGATCTGCGGCGCTGGACGAAGCAGAAAAACTGGTCCAGTTGGTGCGCATTCCGTCGTTGGCGCAAGGCGCTGAAAGTTGAACATTATGATTGCGTGATCGATGCGCAAGGCTTGTTGAAAAGTGCTTTAGTTACTCGCGCAGCCATCACCAACACGGTACATGGCTACAATAAACAATCCGCGCGCGAATCCATCAGCAGCTGGTTTTACTCACATACTCACGCAGTCGCCAAAGAACAACACGCCGTGGAAAGAACCCGGCAATTATTTGCCAGTATCTTTAGCTACACACCACCAGCCGCGTTGAATTTCGGCATTAACCAGAACTTTGCACGGGTGCAAAAAAATAGCCATAAGCTGGTATTTATTATCGGGACCAGCTGGACAACAAAGCTCTGGAGCACAGCGCATTGGCAAACTCTGGCCAAAATCGCCGTTGAGCAAGATTATAACCTGGAAATTATTTGGGGCAGCGAGAGCGAGAGAATCATTGCGGACCAGATCATTGCCGTTTGCCCAACAGCCACCCGCCCGCAACAACGACTATCGATCACCACCATTGCTGAAAAGTTGGTAGAGGCCGCCGGCGTAATCGGCTTGGATACCGGTTTCTCCCACTTGGCGGGCGCGCTCGAAACACCTACTATCGCACTCTATGGCCCCACGTCACCCATCAAGGTCGGTCTGATTGGCGCTCATACCTGTAACCTGCAAATGGAAAATCCATTGGATTGCATACCTTGTCATAAACGCAGTTGTCGCTTGCTTCCGGAACATAGCAGCGAAACACCGCCGTGTATGACGGGAATATTAGCTGTGCAGGTGTGGAATAATTTACAGCAGAAACTTTCCACGGCATCAACGATAAATCCTTCACCACGCATGTCATGAGCCGAGTCAGGTAAATACACATGGTAAAACATTATTTATTTTACGGTTCAGAACGCTACACCTTGGCCATCATGCGCCCTATAGATGAAGCCATACAAGCCCGGGGTGATAAAGTTGCCTGGTTCTTCGGTGGACCCGGCGCCGAGGATTTATTAGCCACCGATAGATTGTTAACGACGGTGGATGAAGTGAAGCAATGGAATCCCATCGCTGTTATTACGCCCAATAATCTGGTTCCGCATTTTTTTCCCGGTGTCAAAGTACAAACTTTTCATGGCTTCGACGCCGGCAAGCCGCGCCACATTTATATTCGTGGTTTGTTTGATTTGTATTGCACCACAGGGCCGCAGGACACGCGGGCTTTTCAGGCACTGGCAGACAAGTTGCAGTATTTCAGCGTGGTTGAAACCGGATGGCCGAAGCTGGATGCTTTTTTTCAACATCTGCCGACAGAATTACCACCCGTAAAAGAGAAACCTGTCGTCCTTTATCACTCCACTTTTTCACCATCCTGGAGTGCTGCTGAAATCCTGTATCCCGAGGTCAAGCGTTTATCGCAATCGGGACGCTGGCAATGGATAGTGACGCTACACCCCAAGATGAATACAGAAACGGCAGCCAGGTTCAAAGCGCTAGAGAGCGAACACCTCACTTTTGCCACTAACGACAACATTCTGGAATTGTTTCCACAAGCGGACATGATGTGTTCTGACACATCCTCCGCACTCAGTGAATTCCTGCTGACCGGTAAACCTGTTGTGACTTTCAAAAACCGCCGGCCCGGTCCGCAGCTAATCGATATTGATGATCCGGCGGATTTCGAACCGGCGATTGAGCGTGCGCTATCACGTCCACGGGAATTGATGGATGCCATTAATGACTTCGGTAAGGAAATTCATCCCTATCGCGACGGCCGCTCCGCAGATAGAATTCTTGATGCAATAAACCAGTTTATTGCTCGGGGTGGAAAAAATGCCCGCTCCAAACCCTGGAACCTGTTACGCAAGTTCAAGATCAGAAAAAACCTGGGTTATTGGGGAAAATAAGTCGCCAGAAGCGAGGCCTTGCCATGTCAGATGATCAGACTCACCTGACCAGGACAGATGAAATTGTGGTTATAGATTCGGCGTGATCTTCGATTCCGAATACAATTAGCAAACAACGCTAACTCAGTATTTTTTATTCAAATCATCTTGAAAACTGAGAATAATTGGCTTCCAGAATTCCTTCACTTTGGATTTGTTAAAACCATGGCATGCAAAAGGCAATTCCCCACGATTTAACCGATACGCCAAGCGTGGTTTTCTATCCATAGAAAAACTCACCGCTTCCTCATACCCTGGAATTTTTATCCCGGGGATTTGGGTAGGCGCGTAAACTGAAATAAATACGTCTTCTTGATGATATTTCCTTTCATCCCTATGCTCAGAGAAAAACACGGCTTTATCTTTCAACTGATTAACAATATGCAGCATGGTTTCAACTTTACGCAGGGAAAAGCCGCCATTGCCCACTTTGAAGAAATGATAGGACGACTTATCTTTTTGGGTAAAAAAATTCTCTACAGCATAAAACAATTTTTTTAACATATTCTGGGGAGATGCTATCCAGGGGGCACCGATGTAGTCGTAATCCTTTGCACACCAGAACGACAATTGATCTGAAAAGACAAACACATCGGTCTGACAGATTAACACGTACTTACAATCGGAAAAGGCCGCGTAAAATGCATTTGAAAGCATTAATCGATTGTAACCCTGAATACCGTTAAAGAATTCCGGATCAAAGCGCCGAATATCATAATTGACCTCTTCAAAAATTGGCATTAGCGGAGCCAAATCCAGACTGGTGGGGCAAACGATAGAAAAGGCATGATTTTTTAAAGTACTCAGGCTGCGCTCAAGACTCATCTTCTCAAGTTGATCAAGATGGGTTTTATAGAGGGGTATAACAATACGGGCGGTTTCCATGATGATCTCGCAAATATCCGATGAAGACGACTGAATACAAAGGTTACAGATACTGACAAATTGATAGCATATACTCAAGTTAAGGAAGTAAAATGCGTTTTTTATATTACCTTGCAATCCTCCCAAGACATAGTTATGACTGATTCAAGAGCTGTCCATTACACTGGAGCTACCGCTCCCGCATTTGATCAACCGCTGCTTCTCAATCAGCTGTCTGACATTTCTGCATTGATAAAATCTCCCCGCGCTGAAAAATTATCTCACGGAGCTGACTATGTTATTAAAGCACCTCTGCGTACTACAGCTGGCGAGATCATAACAACAATTAAAGTATTCAAACGCCAAAGTTACTTGAAAGATTGGTACGACAAACGCCATGGATCAAAAGCTGAACGCTCCTTTCGAGCTGCCATGTACCTGCAAGAAAAAGGCATAGGCACCCCCTCTCCTATTGCCTGTCGTGAACGGTGGGAGAATGGTCGTTTACTTGAAAGTTACTATGTCTGCTTGTTTGAACCTGGCATTTCTTTTCGTGATGCCTTGGCAACTATTTACTATGACCAACGCGATAACGCTCCTTTGATTGAGCTACTTCACGTGGTTGCGCCGGCCATCAGAGCCATGCACGATGCAGGATTCATGCATGGCGACATGGGAAATCAAAACATCTTACTGCCGCGCAATCAAGACGGAACCTGGCTTCAGCCACAATTTATTGATTTAAATAGAGCTACCTATCCAAATAATCTGCTCACTACCAAACAACGTGCATTTGATTTAGCACGTATCGCCCTTCCCGGTGCGTACCTGAAAATACTCAAGATGATTTACTACAATCACCAGGACTTTCCAAAAGACTTTGAAAAACAGGAACAAAAAGCTCGCAAGCGATTTTGGGGGCACAGGCGTAGCAGTAAATGGCGTCATCCCATTCGTTATTGGCGAGATCAAAAGCAGCCCAAAACTCGTTCCACTTATCCACCACTGCAAGACATTTGGTTGTGGGATGAAAAATCTGCGCAACCCATGATCGTACTGGGAGGCAAAGAGAAAAATAAAAATCGCAAATGGGGCTACATGCTATCCATGATGTGGCAATCGATCATCAGTGCTCCCAGTATCTATAAGCGTTACCGGCAACTGCTCAAGCAAAGTTATCAACAACCCGTTTCAATGCACGGTCGCATAGGTGTCGCATTAAACCCGAGAGCAGAATATATTCCACATGAGTTACCGCTACTGAAAGCCTTGGGAAATATACCTGTACTGGTTCGCTTTGCGCATCACGAAAGTCAGGATGACTGGCGTCGTGGGATTGCTTTAGTCGAGGATCTACACAAAGAAGGCGTGGAGATCATGGTCGCCATTCTGCAAGATCGACAGGCCATCTTACACCCTGAGCAATGGTCTAATTTTTTAGAAATCGTTGTCAGCGCAATTGCTGATAAAGTGGCTCATATCGAAGTTACTCATGCCAGCAACCGGGTTAAGTGGGGTATCTGGAGCGCCCAGGAATATAATGCACTGATGGCACCGGCATTTGCGTTACAACAACGCTATCCACATATAAAACTAACCGGTCCTGCTTGTATTGATTTTGAATACCATCCCGTTATTGCAGCATTAAAAGCAATACCATCAGGGAAACGCCTCAACGCCCTCTCGCATTTGTTATACGTTGACCGACGCGGGCCGCCGGAAAATAAGCAAGGCCGCTTCGCAACCCTTGAAAAATGCGCACTCCTTAAAGCCGTTGCGCAATGGTCAGATCGTTGTGATGACAAGGTTATTGTGTCAGAGGTTAATTGGCCGGTGAAATATGCTGGCATTTGGTCGCCAATTGGTTGCCCTTACACAACCCCCAAGTGGCGAAGAGAGGAACCTGGAGAGACAGAGGAAGATTACGCAAATTACATGCTGCGCTATCTGGTTATCGCACTTTGTTCCGGCTATGT
>CAMPIG010000224.1 GCA_946886255.1 uncultured Cellvibrio sp.
ACGTATATCGGCACGGCGAAAAATATTCCTGGCACAACCGATAGCCTCGCCGGGGAAGGGCATAACGGCCAGGGCGTCGGGCAAGAGCACGATATCTTCCTCAGGTACACACATGGTTTCTGCAAACGCGCGATCGCCGAGACAAGCGACGCGTTGACCGACGGAAAATGACTCAACTTTTTCGTCAACGGCGATAATGGTTCCCCATCCTTCGTGTCCCGGAGCGCCGGCGGGTAAAGGATATTCAAACCAGGGGCGGCCTTCCCACACCGGTAAATTGGATGCGCAGACGCCGCAGCCTTCGAGACGAATCATTACCTCATTGTCGCCACAGCTCGGTGAGGCCTCTTGTTGCACAACAAATTTTCCTGCTTCGGCCAACAACGCAACACGATGTTGAGCAGGCAGGTTCTGGTAGTCACTATTAAGCGCGAGATTACCGGACGTGGGCATGGCTCAAGGCTCCTTTTGCAAAGACGGGTGAAGAAGAGGCAGCGAGGTTTTCAACTTGCTGATCAAAGAGGTGAGTCGATACCCATTGGTAAAGTCGTTCAAGACCGGCATCTATATTGACCTGAGGTTTCCAACCGGTGAGCTCCCGGAATAAGCGGGTGTCGGTAACATAGTATTTCTGGTCACCCAAACGCCAATCGGAAAATGCGTAATGGCAGGGGCGGCCGGTGAGCGATTGAATACGGTTAAGGATTTCCAGCAAGCTGGTGCTGTTATTCGCACCACCGCCGATATTGAATGCCTTGCCGGATAGTCGCGGCATGTTGTCTTGTGCAAGCAGCATGGCGTTAACCAGATCATCGACATATAAGATGTCACGCACCTGACGGCCATCGCCATAAAGCGTCAACGGCAAATCTTTCATGGCCTGAATTAAAAAATGGGCGACCCAGCCTTGATCTTCAGTGCCGAATTGATGCGGTCCATAAATGCAGCTCATACGAAATACTGCAGCAGGGATTCCGTACGTGCGCGCATAATCCAGGACATATTGATCAGCTGCGCCTTTGGAGCATCCATAGGGACTGTGAAAATCCAGCGGTTGTTGTTCGCTGATACCTTCAGAAAATAATGGGTCCGTGGGGAAGTAACGATCATTGCCGCGCGTTAATTCCACATTGTCCAACGCACCGTAGACTTTATTGGTGGAGGTAAAAAGTAACGAGGGTGGTGTTTCCATTTGACGCATGGATTCAAGAATATTCAACGTCCCACGCAAATTAATATCAAAATCCTTTTGCGGTGTATCGATGCTGGTTGTGACCGCTACCTGCGCAGCAAAATGAAATATTCGCGCTGATTGATGCACGGCATCGCGGACCAGATGGGTATCGCGAATATCAGCGATTTCCAACTGCACGTTATCGCCGTAGGTGTCACACAACCATTCCAGATTACGCTCGACGCCGGCGCGACCGAGATTATCGAAGATCAGTACCGACTCGCCTTGTTCTAACAAGCGCGCCGCCACGTTGGTTCCGATAAAACCGGCACCGCCGGTAATCAAGGTCGGTTTTTTACGGGAAGTGGGCGGCACGATGGTGAGTCCTTTATCGCCGAATACCGTGGCAGGTTCGCGCGAAAGGCCTGCGCCGCTATGGAAAACCGTGTCGGTTAACTGGCGCAATCCCTGCAATCCTGATTCGGCCCATACACGATAAATAAGCTTGGGGGTTCCATCGGCTGCTTTCAGGCCAAAGTGATAATGACGTTCATCTTCGTGGAATCCGTCCTGATGGCTTTCGTGGGGATGCAAGTCATAACCGGAATACCAGTAAACACGTTCAACCGGTGCATCCAGCCCGTCCATTAATTTTTTTACCTGGATAATTTCATCGTGACGCCAGGTGGAGTAGCCGACTTCGGTTAGCCAGATTTCTGGAGACAATTGATACTTATCCAGTAATGTTCGGATGTGCGTTACTTTGTCAGTCCACTCTTGCGAATCAAACTCCCAGGTACCAGGAAAGCCGTGCATGCCGATAGCGTCCATCAACCCGATCACGCCGCGTGAACACATTAACTCCAACCAATTGGGATCGGTTGGACACATACCGGCGAGTACGGTTTTTTTGCCGCGTTTTTTTGTCCAGTGAGCCGCCATGCCGATCATCTGGGTAAAGATGTTCCAGTCCGGGTCCAGGCGCCAATCCCAATCATTCAAATTGTTGGGTTCGTTCCATAATTCCACCCACTCAAAGTGGCGACCGTAGCGCGTAATCATGACGTCCAGAAAATCGGCGTAAGCTTTCGGATCGCGTGGCGGTGATGAGGTTTTTGCTTCGATTCCCAACGAGGGCGGTGTATAGGTAAAGCAAGGTAATAATTCGGCTGTTTTTGCTACTTTAGGCACAAACCAGTCAAACCATTTCTGGCCGTCCGGTGTATGCCAGTCGGCCCAGGATAATCCGGTGCGCAAGCGCGAAATATTCAGCGTTTGCAGATCCTGCAACATATCTTCTGCACGTTGATACTCACCGGGCCGGAGCCATTCGATTACACCCAATCGTTGCTGGGCTGTTTCCCGGTAGGTGTGTGTCATAAGCTTAAACCCCTGCTGAATAATTCATTGCGCATGGTATCTACGCGGTCAAAGGATTCTTTGCCTTGCAACCACTCCGCCAATTCTTCCAGCCCATCTTCCAGTGAAACGCGGGGCTGATAGCCCAACAGGTTTTTTGCCTTTTCAATATTGGCAAAGCAGTGGCGAATATCGCCGACGCGATAGTCACCGGTAATCTCCGGGGTAATGTGGCTCTTATCGAGTACATGACTGACTTTTGTGGCAATTTCAGCAATGCTGTAATTTTGTCCGCTGCCGATATTGAAAACTTCACCATCGGCGTTGCTGTTTTCCATGGCCAGAACGCAAGCCTGAGCAATATCGTGCACGCTGACAAAATCGCGACGCTGTTTTCCATCTTCAAAAATGATCGGCGGTTTGTTGTTGAGAAAACGTGAGGAGAAGATGGCGAGCACACCCGTGTAAGGGTTGGATAACGCCTGGCGTGGCCCATAGATATTGAAGAAGCGCAATGCAGTAACCGGAATGTTATAGGCAGAGCCTACAATCAAACACAAGCGCTCCTGGTCGTATTTTGACAAGGCATACACAGAAGAAGGTGAGGGCAGTTTACTTTCCGGCGTAGCGACAGGTTGCAAAGCATCACCGCCGTAAAACACTTCCCATTGCTTTTCATTAAATGCCTTTACGGGTCGTTCCGGTGGCGAATAGGTGTTGCCGCTGGCATCACGATAGAGTCCTTCCCCGTACAAACTCATACTGGATGCTACCACTAATTTTTTCACCGGCCGTTTTGTAAGCGCTTCTAACAACACGGCGGTACCGCGATTGTTCACGTCCGTGTAATGATTGATTTGGTACATACTCTGGCCGACACCAACGGCCGCTGCCAGATGATAAACGGCGGTCACATCTTGTAAGGCTGCTTCTACCTTAGCCGGATCGCGTACATCACCTTCCACGCGCTCCACATATCGATTGAGATAATCCGGCCATTCCTTATCGCCATGCACCTGCTCCGTCAAATTATCGAACACCCTTACGGCATAACCTTCCTTTAATAACTGGTCTGCTAAATGTGATCCTACAAATCCTGCACCGCCGGTAATTAACACTCTCTCTTTCATATCAGCGCTCCATGTTAATGCGCGGGTTAACAATCCCGAGATTGGCTGACGCAGATTGGTTTGCGGCGATCAATGCATTGCTGTGTAGCAACTGTTCAAAGTAACGGATGGTATCGGCAAGTCCTTGTTCCAGCTTCACGCGCGGTTGCCAATTCAGCAGGCGGTTAGCGCGAGTGATATCCGGGCGACGCTTGATAGGGTCATCCTGGGGAAGTGGAAAGAATTGAATGCGCGAGGAGGAGTCAGTCATTTCAATAACTTTGGTTGCTAATTCCAGCACAGTAAACTCACCCGGATTGCCCAGGTTAATCGGCCCCACCACCGTCTGCGGTGCTTTCATCAGCGTTCTAATGCCCGTAATCATATCGTCGACATAGCAAAAGGAACGTGTCTGACTGCCATCACCGTAAATGGTGATAGGGCGGTTCATTAATGCCTGCACGATAAAATTCGAAACAACCCGGCCATCGTTAGGTTGCATGTAGGGGCCGTAGGTATTGAAGATGCGTGCGATCTTAATGTCCACATTAAACATACGGTGGTAGTCCATACACAGGGTTTCGGCGCAACGCTTGCCTTCGTCGTAACAAGCACGTGGTCCGATAGGATTCACATTGCCGAAGTAGTCTTCCTGTTGCGGATGTACATTGGGATTGCCGTAAACTTCACTGGTTGATGATTGAAATATCCGGGCTTTCTTGGCGACGGCCAATTTAAGGAGGTTGTTGATGCCTTCAGTGCTGGTGCGAATTGTCTGCAACGGGTCAGCCTGATATTGCACGGGTGAAGCAACGCAGGCCATATTGTAGATTTCATCAACATTGATATTGATGGGATCGGTGACATCTTGCTCTAACAACGTGAAATTTCTGAACGATGAAACAAGTTCAAGGTTGGATTTGCTACCACTCGAAAAGTTATCCAGACAAATGACTTCATGACCTTCTTCCAGCAGATTCTTACATAAATTAATACCCAAAAATCCGCCACCACCTGCCACAAGAATTCGTTTTGTCATTGAATGTTTCATTGGCAATCCTCAACACTGGGAGATCAGAGAAACACAGAAGGTCGGGAACGAATGCCCAGGTTGGTCATCAGGATTCCGACTTCTGTAGTCTTTGCTACGCAAACCATCACGGTGCTTTTCTGAACTCCTTTTTTGCCTTGAAATCCGTTTGTTGACTCACGTTGCGCTTATTCGCTTTTATGTTTGATGATCCAGCACAGATCTAAAAAGCTGGTTCATTACAGCCATATCTATGCCAATTTGGTGATTCGGCATTGAATTCTTCAAATAAGCTATGGGAGCTTGTTTGGTAATAGCAGCAGCAGGAAAAATGACAGCAGCAGGAAGAGGGAATTGCGCAATTAACACCATAAGCAGCAATAATTTTACAAACGTTTGTAATATTTACTTGGCCGTTCTGTTTGTTTATTGATGCCAATAAAAAAGCCAGACCTCGAAAGGTCTGGCTCGATTTCAACCTGTTTTGTGTGAAGCGGGACCAGTGTTACTGATCCCGCCAAACGATTAGTTACCGTTCCACAAACGTTGCAGCAGGCTGGTTTTTCTATTATCGAAGTTCAGCCAGGTACCCCAACCGGATTCGTTAACATCGGGGACGTATGAGTGCTCATACAAACCGCCGGTGTCTGCCGATTCAGGGTTGATTGACCAATAGCAGGCCTCGATGTCTTTTTCGATCATGTAATCAACGAACGCGTTCTGCCATTGTTGATCCACGTTAGTGGTGATGTGGCTCCACATTTCCTGTTCGGCAGCGCGGGTGTTTTGCGGCCAATCCATGTTGCCACCGAACTCACCGATGATCATGGCGTAGCCTTGATCACGCAGGTAACCGAAGTGCTCCTGCCAACCTGGTTCAAGTTTGGTCGGATCAATGGTGATCTGGCAATCAGCGTTGCCAGCTTCATCACCTTCCAGCTCAGCACATTCGCCGGTCATGAAGTGACCTTGAACGAATACAGAAGGACCGTAGGTGTGCGGTGACAGCACCAGACGCTCTTTCGGAATGTTCAGCGGACGCTCAGCGAAGCCGAAGAAGTTCTCACCCCAGTTCGGATTGTAGTCCATGCTGCCGTGGGCAACTTCAGTGCCGTCAGACTTCACAGAGCCGACACCTTCCACCACGATCAGCACGTTCGGGTTAACTTCGTTGATCGCTTGATAAGCGCTTTCTGCGAGCGTTGCCCATTCTTCCCATGTGTAATCCCATGGCTCATTGAAGATGTCGATACCAAGGATGTTGTCTACGCCAAGAGACTGTTCAAACTCTGCGATGGTCCGCAGGTCTTCCAGCCAAAGCTGCTCGTTGTATGGATCATCATTCGGTGCACCGCCGCCACATGAATACTCTTCACGGGTGAAGTCGTAGCCTTCACGGGTTGCATCAACATATGGTGGATTTGCGTTCAGACGACCTGCACGCCAGCCAACGTAGTTGGAACAAGAGTGGATGTCGATGATGACCTCAAGATCATTCTGGTCAGCCAGCTTGATGAAATCTTCCAGAGCCTGACGTGCGTTGGTTTGACGCACAGATTCATGGTTTTTCAGCACGCCGCCGGACCGTATGTCACCCATACCTTGAGGATCATTTGGATCAAGTGTTTGTGGTGCGATAGGCACACGAATCACATTGATACCAACGTTTTTGATTTCGGTCATGGTTTGTTGGATATCGCGACCGGTATCCGCCCACCACATATTGCCTATATACATTTCCATCGGCGCGCCGTCGGGATTGTTTTCAGCATCTTTTGGTTCATGTTGACCTTCGAGACCAAACCAGGCGCCACACTGCACAGGGAAGACCGTGCCGTTTTTGGTGATCTTACCGGTTGGGTCTACACGCCAGCGACCGGTGGTACCGGGGGTGCTGGAAGACGCCGAACTGGCAACGCTCGATGCAACACTTGAAGCGACGCTTGATGCAACACTTGAAGGTGCACTAGAGGCAACGCTTGAAGGTGCACTGGAGGCAACGCTTGATGGCGCGCTCGATGCAACACTTGAGGGTGCGCTCGATGCAACACTTGAGGGTGCACTTGATGCAACGCTCGAAGGTGCGCTGGAACTGTTACCCACCGGGCCGTAAGGAGCCGGTTGGCTGCTACAGGTGCTAAGCGAGATACAGCTGCGGTTTTGTTCCCAGCCCCAACCACTCTGCGTGCTGGTGCACAAGGGATACAAGGTGCCGTACCAGTTACATTGCCCGCCAGTATTGTTGTTGGGGCTAGAGCTGGATGCGACAGAAGACGCCACGGAGCTAACTGTACTGCTCGCGGCGGATGATTGGTTGTTGCTGCCACAAACCGCACCAGTGACGGTAGGGCTCTCAGCGCTGCCGCCGTTTTTATTTACCTGAAAACCGAACTCGACGGTCTGGCCAGGTTGAATATTGCCGTTCCATCCGAGGTTGGTGGCAGAGTAGGGATTGCTGCCGCTTAGGTTGGCGTTCCATGAGCTGGTCACGCGATTGGCGTTATATTGCCAGCTCACATTCCAGCCATTGATTGCGGTGTTGCCATCATTAGTAATACGAATGGCGGCAGTGTAACCACTGTTCCATTCGTTACTAATGACATGGCTACACACGGCGGCCTCGGCAGAGTTGCCGTATCCTGCAGCAGCGATGCTGAGGACGGCGACTGCCAGGCTTAAGCCCTTTGGATTTGCCGTTAACATTTGTTAGCTCCTATCTTATTTATGATTTAAGAAGTTATGGCTCTTGCTCTATTGTCTGTCACACGCGATACCCTAGAGCTGTGGACTTCACCGCGTGCTTGTGTCTTCCCTGTTGTGCGTCACAAGGCAAAATTGCCTGGCTTGTCGCTCCATGGCAGACGAATTTCATCCTGACGGATCAGGGTGACGTTCGAATCTGTTCGGTTATTGAGGGTTCTTATTTGCGCATCAGCGATAGAGCACCAAACCGAGCAGTCAATGAATGACTGCAGGTAGGCATGGTTTACCTGACTGACGGGCAGCAAAGAAAAAGCAAAACTCACAGCAGCTATTCGAAAATATCGAATAGTGACCGTGGTTTACGTCGATGTGAACTGTGTGGAACGCACTAACAA
>CAMPIG010000225.1 GCA_946886255.1 uncultured Cellvibrio sp.
GTTATTGCTTGGTTGTTGCTAAATGTTAAGCGCGTAAGCTGCAAATGTGTTTATGCTGTGTTTGGTATAGGCGTGTTTGACTTTGCTGCGTTGCGCAATGGCCAGCATTGGTCAACGCTTAGCGTCGGTGGATATCATCAATATTTCATTGATGAGGTGTTTACTGCACCAGAATAAAGCAGGGAAGAGCCGAACATCAATTATCCAGCCCGTTTCGGGTAACCCTTGTGTTGAGCATAAAGGAAAATCTGTATGGCCATACGCGTGGCAATTCATCACGAGACAGAATACAACTTTGATCGACTAACGACGTTATTTCCCCATGTGCTACGCCTGCGCCCGGCGCCTCACAGTCGCGCAAAAATCCACAGCTACTCGCTCAAGGTCGAACCGACGGAGCACTTCATTAACTGGCAGCAAGATCCCTTCGGCAATTTTCAGGCGCGCTTGGTCTTTCCCAAACAAACCACGCAACTGAAATTCACCGTTGAAGTGATTGCGGACATGACCTCCATCAATCCCTTCGATTTCTTTGTGGAGGAGTACGCCGAGTTTTATCCCTTTGCCTACGACGAGCAGTTACGGCGCGAACTGGTGCCTTATCTGGAGGTGACCGAATCCGGCCCGAAGCTGACGGCTTTGCGCGAAGAAATTTACGATCAATTGACGGCCAAGGCTCGTGCGGAAACGCCTTGGCATATCAACGATTTTCTGGTGGCGGTCAATCAACGCTTACAACAAGACATCGGCTATGGTGTGCGGCTTGAGCCGGGTATTCAAACCTGCGAGGAAACCCTGACCCTGGCCAAGGGCTCCTGCCGGGATACTGCCTGGCTGCTGGTTCAGCTGATGCGCCATTTGGGGCTGGCGGCGCGTTTTGCCTCTGGCTATCTTGTACAACTGACGGCCGATATCAAAGCGCTCGATGGTCCCAGTGGGCCGGAGCAGGATTTCACCGATCTGCATGCCTGGGCGGAGGTGTTTATCCCCGGCGCCGGCTGGATCGGATTGGACCCCACCTCAGGTTTGCTGACCGCTGAAGGGCATATTCCTCTGGCCTGTACCCCGGACCCGATATCCGCCGCACCGGTCACCGGCGCCACCAGCAAAAGCGAAGTGACGTTCAGTTATCACAATGAAGTCTTCCGCATCCTCGAAGATCCGCGCGTAACCAAGCCCTATACTGAAGAACAATGGACCACCATCAATGCGCTGGGCGCACTGATCGACCAGAAACTGGAACAGCAGGATGTGCGCCTGACCACCGGTGGTGAACCGACCTTCGTATCAATTGATGACATGGAGTCCGCCCAATGGAATACCGATGCCTTGGGCACCGACAAACTCAAACTGGCCAAAGACCTGCTGCTGCGTATGCGCAAGACCTTCGCCCCCGGCAGTCTGCTGCATTACGGCCAGGGCAAGTGGTATCCGGGCGAGGAGATCCCGCGTTGGGCATTGGGATGTTTCTGGCGCACCGATGGCCAGCCTTTCTGGCGCGATGACCGCTATCTGGCAAGGGTGGATAAGGATTACGGTGTTGATCATCAGGGTGCGCGGCAATTTGCCGACGCTTTTTGTGAGCGGCTCGGCGTCAATGCTGAACACCTGATGCCTGCTTATGAGGATACGCTCTACTACCTGTGGACCGAGCAACAACTACCGCCGGATGTTGATCCCACCAAAGCCGACTTGAAAGACAGCCTCGAACGGCGTCGCCTCGCCAAATTGCTGACGCGCGGACTCAATGTACCCACCGGCTTTGTATTGCCTATCGAGTGGCACTTTCCCCAACAGTGCTGGATTACCGGCCGCTGGCAATTGCGCACTGATCATTTATTACTGATCCCCGGCGATTCGCCTCTGGGGTTGCGTCTGCCGCTTGGTTCGGTGGAGTCGCCCAGGTATGACGATGACCGCTACCAACCGGAGGCCGATCCTTTGGCGGAACGAGCGCCCTTGGCCAAGGCCGGGCAGGCCTACGTCAAAACCGGCGCAGCAACACCGGGCAAGCGGCCGTTCGCCAACACTCTGGAAGCGGGCTACGCCATCCGTACAGCCCTGTGTTTTGAAGCCCGAGAGGGCCGTCTGCATGTTTTTATGCCGCCGCTGACCTACCTCGAACACTATGTGGCCCTGATCGAAGCCATTGAAGACACCGCCGCCTCCCTGGACATACCGGTAGTGATCGAAGGTTATGAACCACCTAAAGACTATCGCCTGAAGAAGTTCCTGATTACGCCGGACCCCGGTGTTATCGAAGTGAATATTCACCCGGTTTCCAGTTGGCCGGAGCTGGTTACCAACACCGAAGCGCTGTACGAGGATGCGCGTCAAGCGCGACTCGCCACGGAGAAATTCATGCTCGATGGCCGCCACTCCGGAACCGGCGGCGGCAACCATGTGACCTTCGGCGGCCCTACTCCCGCCGACAGCCCCTTTCTGCGGCGGCCTGATCTGCTGCGCAGCTTGGTCACCTTCTGGCAGCACCACCCTGGATTGTCCTATTTGTTTTCCGGCTTGTTTATTGGCCCCACCAGCCAGTCGCCGCGCGTGGACGAAGGGCGTGATGAAGCCCTGTATGAATTGGAAATCGCTTTCAGCCAAATGCCCGATGGCATCGTCGAGCAGCCTTGGCTGGTAGATCGGCTGATGCGCAATTTGCTGATTGATATCACCGGCAACACCCACCGCGCCGAGTTTTGCATCGACAAACTCTATGCACCCGGTACGGCCAGTGGTCGCCAGGGTCTGCTGGAATTTCGTGGCTTTGAAATGCCGCCCCATGCCCGCATGTCACTGGTACAGATTTTGTTGCTGCGCGCCCTGATCAGCCGCTTTTGGGAGAAACCCTATCACCAGCCACTGGTGCGCTGGGGCACCCTGCTGCATGACAAGTTCATGTTGCCGCATTACGTCTGGGAAGACCTGCGCGACGTGGTGAACGACCTCAATCAACAGGGTTATCCCTTCCAACTGGAATGGCTGGCGGCATTTGAAGAATTTCGCTTTCCTCACTATGGGCGGGTACAACTGGACGATATCGCCATTGAATTGCGCTGGGCCATTGAGCCCTGGCATGTGTTGGGCGAGGAAGTTACCAGCTTCGGCACCGCACGCTATGTGGATTCCTCCGTCGAGCGTTTACAGGTCAAGGTAACCGGACTGACACCGGGGCGTTACCTGCTGGCCTGCAATGGCCGACGGGTCTGCCTGAATGCCACCGGCAAACAGGGTGAATTTGTCGGCGGGGTTCGCTATCGCGCCTGGCAGCCGCCGTCAGCATTGCATCCCACCATCGGGATACATTCGCCGCTGATCTTCGACCTGATCGATACCTGGAACGGCAAAAGCATCGGCGGTTGTTCCTATCATGTCAGCCACCCCGGTGGACGCAGTTATGAGCGTTTTCCGATAAACGCCAACGAAGCCGAATCCCGGCGTGGCAACCGCTTCTTTGACTTTGGCCACACGCCAGGCCCGTTACCGACGCCACCGGCAGGGAAAATCCTGCGCGAATTCTTTGAACATAAACACCCACCGCGCCCCATGGCACCGCCGCCGGAAGAGCCTGCTGGTGAATACCCTTACACACTGGATTTGCGACGCTGACGGTGAGTTGATCTATGTTGGCTAACGCGCGCTGCTGCGTCGGCTCTGGCTATACCGCTGAATCTGTAGACCGCTCTTGGGTCGAATCGCTACTGCTTACTCCGAAGGTATTGGGCAAGCATCGATTAACATGCCACAATTCCGCCTACAACATGTATAAAAAGAATACAATGCGAATTGTAACGCCACCGCCAGACAAGCCACATCCAGGTCACTTTATTCATGAATCCGTCAGAGCCGATGAAAGCTGTCACTCACAGCCTTGATTACCCCTTCCTCAACCATGGGGTAGATGAAGCCTATTCGCCGCGCGGTGACATTCGCTCACATTGGCGCTACCTGTTGGAAAGTATGCAAACCCTCGGCCTGGAAGGGATTGAAGAGCGGCAGATTAAGGCCCAACGCATCCTGCGTGACGATGGCGCTACCTACAAGGTTTATAACGATCCCGCCAATAACCAGACCTGGCAGCTCAATCCGATTCCGTTACTGATCAACAGTGAAGAATGGAGCCAAGTAGAAAGTGCCCTGGTGGAGCGCGCTGAATTATTTAATCTGATATTGGAAGACGTGTACGGGCCGCGTTCTTTAATAAAACAGCGCGTGATTCCGCCAGAACTGATTTATTCACACGCAGGATTTTTGCGGGCGTGCCATGGACTGAAGCTGAAAGGCGAACATCAAATGATCCTGCACGGTGTAGATCTGGTACGCGGACCTGATGGTGCCATGAAGGTCATGGCCGATCGTACCCAGGCACCGTCCGGTGCCGGTTATGCGCTGGAGAATCGCACGGTAATGAGTCGCGTATTTCCGAGCCTGTTCCGCGACAGCCATGTCCATCGCCTCTCATTATTTTTTGCCCGCCTGCGCCAAAAGCTGCAAGACATTAACCCGAACGGCGGCATCGCGCGCATCGTCGTGTTAACGCCTGGCGCCTACAATGAAACCTATTTTGAACACGCGTACCTTGCCAATTATCTCGGGTTTAATCTGGTTCAGGGTGGTGATCTGACGGTGCGCGACGGTTTTGTGTGGATGAAATCACTGGACGGATTAAAGCGTGTGGATGTGATTCTGCGCCGTGTCGACGATGTGTATTGCGATCCTGTGGAATTAAAAGGCGATTCACAATTGGGTGTCCCCGGCCTGCTCGACGCCGCGCGTATGGGCAACGTCGCTATCGCCAATCCACTGGGCTCAAGCGTATTGGAAAATCCGGCGTGGCTGGGTTATCTCCCGGCCATTGCGCGACATTTATTGGGTCGCGATTTGCAAATGGATTCGGTAAAAACCTGGTGGTGCGGCAATGAGGACGATCTGGATTACGTGTGCGAAAACCTGCACACCTTATTGATCAAACCCACCTATCGCCGACCGGGATTGTATGAAGTCTATGGTGCAGAACTGGACGAAAAAAAATTGCAGGCGTGGAAAAATCGCATCCGCAAAAATCCGCTGCAATACATTGCCCAGGAATATATTCCCTGTGCTTATACGCCCACCTGGCATCAGGGTACTATCCAGCCGCGCGCCACTATCCTGCGCACCTTTGCGGTGGCGAGCGAATCTTCTTACGCGGTATTGCCCGGCGGTTTAACCCGCGTCAATCTCGATTCCACCGAAAAAATTATTTCCAACCAGCGCGGCTCGGTATCAAAGGACACCTGGGTACTGGCCACTGAACCGGAAAAGCTGGTCACCTTGCGCAGCAGCGAAAAATACCAGCCCCAGGAAACCACCAGCGAGCTACCCAGTCGTGTGGTGGAAAATTTATTCTGGATGGGCCGCTATGCCGAGCGGGCGGAATCCGCATTGCGCTTGTTGCGCACGGTGTTTATACAACTGAATAAATCCGAAAGTTTACCCGATCCGGTGTATCGCTCACTGCTGAGTGCAGTGACTCACGTGACCTATACCTATCCCGGTTTTGCCGCCGAAAATCCCACACTGTTCAGCGATCCGGAACCGGAGATGTTATCCATCCTGCTCGACATGAATCGCGCTGGCAGTGTCGCCCACAGTTTAACGGCGATGATCAACGCGGCTGAGCAAGTCAAGGAACAACTCTCCAGCGATACCCAGCGGGTTATCAATGATATTGGCGATGAACTGCAAGCACTCAATAAGGCATTAACACCTGGCGCACTTTCCGCACCGGAAGAAGCGCTTGATCCGCTGGTCACTACCTTGTTAGCCCTCGCTGGTTTAATTCACGAAAGCATGTTGCGCGGCCATGGCTGGCATTTCATCAAGATGGGCCGCCGTATCGAGCGCGCCTTGCAGATCGTGAGTTTATTGCGCGCCCTGCTGGTACCAAAATTTGATGAGTCACCGCAAGACATGCTAATCGAGTCCGCCCTGCAATGCGGCGAAGCCTTGATTCCCTACCGCCGCCGTTACCAGACTGGCATCACCATGGAAAATGGTCTGGAGATGCTGGTGCTCAACAGCAAGAATCCCCGTTCGTTGATTTACCAACTGGAGCAGTTGGAATATCACTTTACCGAGTTGCCCAATACCCATGGCATACTCACGCGGGAACGCAAGTTATTACTTGAAGCGACTACGGCCCTGAAGTTAAGTGATGTGACCAAGCTGGCCGAAAGTAACGGCGCTATCCGCCAACAATTGGACCAGCTGCTCGCGCGTATTCAATATCTGGTCGGTGCTGCCGGTAAAGAAATCAGCCAGCGCTATTTTGATCATGCCCAAAGCCCGCAACTGCTGGTAAAAAATACTGAATGGCAGGATCACCTGTGAAATTTATCGTTCGCCATGTGACCAAATATACCTACGAGCAACCGGTCAGCAGTTGTCACAATATTGCGTACGTGGTGCCGCGCAATACCGCAAGCCAACAATTGGATACCATCGCGATTGCTATATCGCCCACCGCGTCGGTGAGCAATACACGTACTGATTATTTCGGCAATCAACTCTATCAATTTTCCATTGAGCAGGATCATTCGGAGCTGGAAGTGGAAGTCACCAGCCACATTCGTGTGGATGAAATGCCGATTAACCGCAATCTCGATTTCGGCAATACCTGCGCTTATAGCAAACAACGTTTACAACAAAGTACTGACCCGGAATGCCTCACGGCGCGCGAGTTTTTGTTGGACTCGCCAATGATTCAGCAACACGCCGACCTGGCCCACTATGCCGCCGCGTTTTTTCCTGACGACCGCCCTTTTTTATCTGCGGTAATGGAATTGACGGAAAAAATTTACACCGATTTCACTTACGATCCCGGTTTCTCCGATGTCGCCACACCGCTGAGCGATGTAATGAAACATAAACGCGGTGTCTGCCAGGACTTCGCGCACTTTGCCATCGGTTGCCTGCGCTCGCTGGGCTACCCTGCACGTTACGTCAGTGGCTATCTCGAAACCCTGCCACCACCAGGGCAGGAAAAACTCGTGGGCGCTGATGCGACCCACGCCTGGTTTGGCGTTTTTTCGCCCAGCGAAGGCTGGTTTGAGTTCGACCCCACCAATAACAAGATGGCGAGTGAGCAACACATCACTACCGCCTGGGGCCGCGACTATTCCGATGTGACCCCGCTCAAAGGCGTTATCTTCGGTGGTGGCAAACAACATACCCTCTCCGTCTCTGTCGACGTTCAACGCCTCGCCGATTAGAATCGCAACCCTGTTCTTCAGTCCCTCACATAGAGACGCTTATGACTCAACCGCTTACCCACCTGGGCGATATGCCTATTGAGATTTTCCTGCGCGACTACTGGCAGAAAAAACCCTTGCTGATTCGCAATGCGCTACCGGGTTTTGTATCGCCCCTGGATGGCGATGAGCTGGCCGGCCTGGCCCTGGAAGAAGAGGTGGAATCACGCCTGGTTGTGGAAAAAGGAAAGACGCCCTGGGAACTGCGCCATGGTCCTTTCGATGAAAAAACTTTTGCCACATTACCGGAAACTCATTGGACACTGCTGGTGCAAGCGGTTGATCAATGGGTTCCCGAAGTCCACGAACTGCTACAGCATTTCCGCTTTATTCCCAACTGGCGTCTCGATGACATCATGATCAGCTATGCGCCGGATCAGGGAAGTGTCGGCCCCCACTTTGATTATTACGATGTGTTTTTATTGCAGGGCGCGGGCAAACGCCATTGGCG
>CAMPIG010000226.1 GCA_946886255.1 uncultured Cellvibrio sp.
TGTTGAGTTTTAATAAATCGCCGGAGGCGTTGTTCTTTGAGCCGGTAGGTTACGATGAATCCACACGGCGCTTTCAAGTGCATGTGAGTTTGCCGATTTATGCACCGGATATTGAAACATCTATTGGTGTGTTGACCGTCGGTGTGGATATTGAAAAGGCGTTATCGTTGCAGCAGTAATGAAATGTCGGATTACGCCGTTGGCTAATCCGACCTACAGGTTGCGCAGCAGGTCGGATTAATCGTAGGTCGGATTAGGCGCAAGCCGTAATCCGACACCTCTCAACATTAAACCCTCATCAACTCTTCAACGGCTTATACTTCATCCGCTTGGGCTGCGCATCGCCGCCTTTGCGTTTGATCAAGTCTTCGTGATACTCGGTGTAATTCCCTTCAAAGAACACAATGTCCGAATCGCCTTCGTAAGCAAGAATGTGTGTTGCAATACGGTCGAGGAACCAGCGGTCGTGCGAGATCACCAACACGCAACCGGGGAAGGCGAGGATTGCATCTTCCAGTGCGCGCAGGGTTTCAATATCCAGATCGTTGGACGGTTCGTCGAGCAGCAACACGTTAGCACCTTGCTTCAAGGTGTTGGCCAGATGCAAACGTCCGCGCTCACCACCGGACAATTCGCCTACGCGTTTTTGCTGATCCGAGCCTTTAAAATTGAAGCGGCCCACGTAAGAACGTGAATTCACTTCGTAATTTCCGATCCGTAAAATGTCCTGACCATCGGACACAGCTTCCCAGACGGTTTTCTTATCGTCGAGATTTTCGCGGCTCTGCTCGACATAAGCGACTTTCACCGTATCGCCCAGTGTTACTTTGCCATTATCCGGTTGCTCGGTACCCGCGATCATGCGGAACAGGGTAGATTTACCCGCGCCGTTACCACCGACGATACCCACCACCGCGCCTTTAGGGATACTCAACGACAGGTTGTCGATCAACAGCCGGTCACCATAGCCCTTACTGACATTCTCAAGCTCAATGACCTTGTCACCCAAGCGCTCGCCCGGCGGAATATAAATCTCGTTAGTTTCATTACGCGATTGAAATTCCTGGGATTGCAATTCATCAAAGCGGGCCAAACGCGCCTTACTCTTGGCTTGACGACCTTTGGGATTCTGACGTACCCATTCCAATTCAGTTTTCAAAGCTTTCTGATGGGCAGCCTCGGTGCGGGCTTCCTGCTGCAGGCGGGCTTCTTTCTGTTCCAGCCAATTGGTGTAGTTGCCTTCATAGGGAATGCCGTGACCGCGGTCCAGTTCCAGAATCCAGCCGGCGGCGTTGTCGAGGAAGTAGCGATCGTGGGTAATCGCTACCACGGTGCCGGAGAAGTTTTGCAGGAATTGCTCCAGCCAATAGACCGATTCAGCATCCAGGTGGTTGGTGGGTTCGTCGAGTAACAACATATCCGGGCGCGACAGCAGCAGGCGACACAGTGCCACGCGGCGGCGCTCACCACCAGACAGCTTGGTGACATCCGCATCCCAGGGCGGCAGGCGCAGCGCATCGGCGGCAACTTCCAGCGTGTGGTCCAGATTGTGCGCATCCCATGCCTGGATGATGTCTTCGCAACGGGCCTGCTTTTTGGCCAGATCGTCAAAATCGGCATCGGGCTCGGCGTAAGCAGCGTAAATCTTATCCAGTTCTTGCAGAGCATCCACCGCCTCCCGCACGCCGTCTTCCACATTGCCGCGCACATCCTTGGCCGGGTCCAACTGCGGCTCCTGGGGCAGATAACCGACCTTGATGCCCGGCATAGGGCGGGCTTCGCCGTTAAAATCCGTATCCACCCCGGCCATGATGCGTAATAACGTGGACTTACCCGAGCCGTTCAGGCCGAGCACCCCGATCTTGGCGCCGGGGAAAAAGGAGAGGGAGATATCTTTCAGAATTTCACGCTTGGGCGGCACGATCTTACCGAGCCGGTGCATGCTGTAAACATATTGCGCCATGGGGCCTGAACCTCGTTATGCAGGGTGGGGAATCCAAGGGCGCAAGGTACCGAAAGCGCTCGGTCAATTCAACGTGTAGAGCCGAAATGATGGGTATTTCGAAGATCTATACCGATTAATTTTTGTGTGATGCACGTCACAAGTTGCCCGAGGGAAGTCAATTGTTTGGCTAGATAGCCGCCGTTAGACTGTTGGCCGTTATCAGCACCTCCACCTGGTGCTGAAATCATATCAACCACGTTCCAACCGGGAATTCGTAATGCAGGTACGCACTACCATCCTCCGCATCATCTTTATCCTACTCTCCATCGCCAGCCTGGCCTATGTGGCTAATCTTAAGGCGGAGCCTTCTTTGATTGTCCAGGCGATTTATCATTTTTTGCCGAATGCTCCGCGTGCTGATCTGCGATTTAACTTTGTCGGGAATTACTAATGTATGGAATATATGACGCTTAATGATAGCTCAAAAATTCAGCCCAAAAATGGCCCGCCTCGATGTTGTACTCGACGACATTGGTGTACTTTGTTAGTCTTTTGACGACTGGTGTCCATACGGCAATCGTTGGACCGCAATAATTAAAGGAATAGACTATGCAGAAAATAGCATTATTAACTCTTGTCGTCATGCTGACAGGATGCTTTGAAATCACTACGGATGTCGGATACGGCGGAAGCATCCATCCCACCTCTAAATATGTCAAAGAGGGTGATACTGCTGTATTTACAATTACCCCTGAAAGTGGCTACACCATTGCATCAGCTGATGGATGTGCTGGCGTTCTGACAAATAATTCCTACAAGACTGGATTGATTCAAGATAACTGCAACATTGCTGTGCAGTTCACAGAAGCAGTTCCGTTAAATGTCGACATCGGATCAGATAGAGCCGTTGACGCGGGTAGCGAAGTTTTTGTAGCAGGATCAATTAACTTGGACACAAGTTACATATCCCATTGGCAATGGACGCAAATTGCAGGGGAACCCATTGAGCTTACCAGTCAAGACTTATCGGGGGCGACTTTTCTAGCTCCTGAGGGCGGCGAGGTAGGGCTACGTTTAACCGTCACAACAAAAACAGGTTTCAGTATAAGTGATGAAATTCTCATATCAGTTAAGCGCCAGACTAATCAAGTACCCGTCGCGGATGCAGGGTTTGATCAATCTGTAGATGCAGGTGAAGAGGTCTATATCGGTGGTGCTAATAGTTACGATGTGGACGGTCAAATTATAAGTTATTACTGGACACAAGTATCGGGTGTGCCGGTTACTATAGAAAATCAGGATCAGCTGACAGCGAAATTCGTTGCGCAAAATGACACTCAGGGCACTTTGGTATTTGAATTGACTGTTACTGATGATGCCAATAACCAAGCATCGGATAAAACTTCGGTCATCGTAGGGAATGTTTCTGAAGCCCCAGGTGCTCCGGTTTTCACATCTGCAAGTTCATTAGATCCGAAAATTGCTGAATTTAGTTGGCTGGCTGCAGCATCACAGTTACCACCTGAAGATATCATCTACACCGTGCATATTTCCCAAGATCAATTTTTTTTGCCGCATGGCGGCACGGCACGTCTCCAGTTGAAAGGAGCATATTCTGCAAAGTTAAACACATTAACACCGAATACTCGCTACTACGCCAAAATTGAAGCCCACAGTGTTGGTAGTCGGTCAAGTTGGAGTAACGAGTTGAGCTTCACAACGGCTTCTTCTGCTCCATTACTTCAAAATACAGTTGAATATCAGATTCTAGATACGACTACTCAAGGTATCTCAGTTGATGAAATATCTCTCAAGTGGGATTCGGGACAAGGTATAACGACTCCAAAAGTTGGCGACATATTAATAAATGAAGATCAGGCAGTACCCTTTCTCCGCGCCGTACAATCCGTAAGTGTCAATGGCTCTTTGGTATCCGTTGATACTATCCCTACCTCGCTTGCTGAAGTTTTTAAAGAATTTTCTTTTTCCGCGTCGATGATATTACCTCCAGAGAATAACGTTTCTGTCACCCCCCCTCAAAATAGTTCGAATGTAGCATCAAATAAAGATGATAAGAACGATGGAGAAGAAAAATCTGAGTTTAGCCAGCTCAAGAGTGTGACTATAACTGATAGTGAGAATGACCAAGCTGTTTCTAAGGTCGCGGCTCAGGCGATAGGCTCGGATGAACAGGTAGCAAAAGATGGCCCACTTGAGTTACATTCAATTAAAACTATTGTGGCTCGACCGGGTGAACGAGTTCGAATTAATGTAAGCGCAGTTGTTACAGACCAACTCGCGATTCCAGAATATAGCATTGAGGCGCTTGAGCTTCTAAGCGTAGTTTCACCAGAAGGTTTGGCTAATGTTACACAAGGTACAGGGCTTGGTCAGTATGTGATTATTTCTGATTTCTCTGATAACGATCAGTACAGACAAAAAAAACAATTTAATTGGGTCCCGGGAAAGCATCAAGTAGATTTGGAAAACGCCGATCCATATTTATTGGTTTTCCATGCTATTGCTACAAAATCGGGATGCGGCACATTTGAGTTGGGATGCAGACGCTCGGTCGATTTGACTGTTCCAGTATATTTGTTGTTTGATGAGCCCACCCCGGAGAACGTGACATTTTCCACATCGGGTACAGCATCGCTCTCGGGAAATATTGGCATTGATTTTTCGCCCACTGTCACAGCAAATGCAAATATAGCAGACGGGAGGCTTGAAGCTGCGGGAGTTACTATGTATGGCAAGGCGAAATTCACCCTTGACACCTTACTTAATGCATCCGCAAGTGCATCTGCTTACGGCGGAAAAGATCTTTTTCGAAGACGTTTTGCTCAGGTATACATGGGTGGCCCTATACCCATCGTTGTCGTTACTACCGCCGTTCTCAGAGCTGAGTTTGATGCTACGACCAATGCAAATGTAGATATAGAGCAGAACTATAACTATACCGTGAACATGAGTGCGGGAGTCGCGTATGATCGAATTTCCGGGTGGTCGCCAATAAAACATAGCGAATCAAGCTACCAATTCACTGTTAAAGGGGAAGCCGAGGGTGCAGCCGCCATGACGGTTAAGCTCATACCAGATATAAAAGTGGCATTCTACGGAACGGCAATGGGGCACATGAAACTGGAACCATATATCTTTGGTGAAACTACTTTAAACGGAAGAGTTATATTCGAACAAGACTCTACAACAGCAGACTGGGATGCCATGTATCGTTTTGAGAAACTGGATGTGGGTGGGGGCGTAGACTTAGCTGTGCGCGCTGATTTTTCGATCTTGGATTATGTTGTTGCAGGGTGGCCGTCAAGAGATACAAATGATTTTAATGAATATCAATTAATCCCTAAATCTGTTGTATATGGCCTTCCAAAGCTCGAGCTAGAGAAGGAGGAATGCGGATTGAAGGCAACTATATCCGATTCCACCATCACTAAAGCTAACGGATTCGTATTTGACAGTAGTTTATGGCGCGCATTTCCGAACGATGATCCAAATTATACTATAAGACTTCTTCCCGATGAGTGGGCGGGAAATCCAGATTCTGGATCACAATCGGCTCTTGTATGTGTTGATGCAGAACGTGAATACTATGAGACTTTTCTTCATGACTACAACTTTGATGTTCGTATAGCGGGGCACACTAAAGTTGGAAGCTGGTTGCAAATGTACGCTGAGCTAAAAGACATACAGCTTCCCCGTTGTCCCCAAGGTGAAAATTCATCTGTTGAAGATATGGCATGCAGTAGTATTTATGTGGCGGAGTATGATTCTCGATCTGGGTCCTATACTGTTCGTGAATATGATCAAGAAGGTGCCTTCATGGAAAATAAAGGCACCTATTCCCCGTGGCTCATGTATAACTTCGGTATCATTGACGACGCTATTCATTACCTCAAAGGTGAGGGTATATACCGTGAGAGATCCTTATTCACGGAGTTTACTGGCATTGCTGATAATTTGAGTGTTGATGATAAGCAAATTTACGTCGCTAGGGCTCCTTCTAATGACGCTCAGACTATTGATGTAATTGCATTCGATTCTAACGCTTCTTACATTGGTATCCATAGGACATTAAATTATTGGTACGTTATTTCCTTCGATATGTATAAGGAAATCGAGTGTTACACAGGATATTTATATGGTTATGATCAGTCGAATAATATTCGCTTATATGTAAATGGGCAGTTAGTACATGATGAAATGAAGTACTATTCTTCTGGATGTGCAGTTGATTCCCGATGGGCTTACTTTATGGTTTATCCTGACGGGGACACTACTTTGCTCACAGTGGTAGATCATAGCGGGAATGTAAAACAAGAGCTATCTTTACCTGGAGGTCAAAGAGTCGAAACGGACGGAAAATTGGTGGCGGTAACGGATCATCATTCGAAGAAAGTTTATGTATTTCAATGGCAAATAGACAAAGACGCGCAGGGAAATATACTTGAAGAGCAATTAATGTTTAGACGCAGCTTTGATACCACTGGTAATGCCACGGGAGTGCTCATACAGTAAGCTTTTTTATGCAAATTATTAGTGCAAATTTAAGCTATGGTTTGGGTGTCTAGCTACTAGTAACCTAAATACACAAAGCCAACAGCTCGGTAGACGCATTCTACCGAGCTGTTTTTTATTCTCAAGGTAATGAAGTTGGCGAGAAGCGGAGCTCTTAAGGCATCACCTGAATAGACCAACCTTTCCGCTAACCAAATATTGGTGCCAAGAAGTAGATGCCTTTCAAATAGTTCATTTTTTATCAAGATAAACCTTTGAAGAAACTTATTTTGCATAAATAACTTGATAAAAATTTAATCGAAAGGAGTCGATATATACAACCCGATCTACCAATTTTTGTAGTGGATTTGTGTCGGATTAGCGCAGCTTAATCCGACACCACACTCGAAAATCTCACCAGAACATCAAGCACTAACCGGCTTCAAATCCTCCAAAATATGCTCCGCCGCCTGAAAGGCTAACGCCGCAATCGTCAAGGTCGGATTTCCGGTGGCCACCGTCGGAAACACACCGCTGCCGACCATAAACAAATTGCTGTGGTCCCAGGATTGTTGTCGCGCGTTCAATACGGAGTCTTCCTTGGTATCTCCCATGCGATACGTTCCTACAATGTGACCGGCGCCATAAAAGGTGAAATTGTCACCCTGATAATGAAAATTGGTGGCGGTGACTTTGTCGGGTTTTCCATATAACACCGGTGCCGGTGGCAGCTTGGTGTATTCAGTAGCACCGATAGCGTTAAAGATTTCCGTAGACACTTTTTTTGCGGAGACAAACGCGTTGCGAACGTAGTCTTCCTGGATGCGATAGGTCACTTTCGGGCGCGGTAAGCCGAGGTGGTCGGTTTCGGTCTCGGATAATTCCACACGATTTTCGGGATCAGGCAGTTGCTCAATCAAATACCCCAGACGAATTTGTCGCGTATAAATGGCATTTAAGGTATTCACCAATTGCGCGCCGAATAATTGGCTGTTAGCCGGCAGATTTTGATCCCAACGTAGTGGCTGGCCTTGCTGATTCACCGAGTCACCATTTAGTTGGCTGTTGTTCTGGCCGAACACAAAATCCGCCAGGGTGGTGAAAGGATCGTTCGCCGCCCACTGCCAGCCCTCATTGCCAATCTCAATGCGATAGGCCGAACGCTCTTTGCGGAATTCACCATCGCGTAGCGATTCAACCCCCGAGGTAGATAGCGGGCCGCGATAAGCAAACACCGGATCTTTCGCCAAACCCCAGGCGAGA
>CAMPIG010000227.1 GCA_946886255.1 uncultured Cellvibrio sp.
TTGCGGCACTTTCATCTCGGCTCACAAATTCTGGCTTTTATTGCCGCGAATGCCCCGGTAAAGGTCGCAACTGACCCACTGGAGCCAGCAACACTCAATGACCTGAAAGACGAATTATTTTTAAAGCACGACCTGAATCTGTTTAATTTTGTTATTCGTTTAAATCAGGCATTGCGCGACCAGGAAGTGGTTCTGACTGCGGTAACAACCCCCGACTTCAGCATGATTCGTGAGCCAGACCTGGAATTACAATCGCTACCCAAGCGTTGGACAAATTTCATTGACCTGCAAACAGCGATTGAGTTATTTACACCCACGTACCAGTTATTCCTGACGGATAATGATTTCTGGCGCGCGTCCAACTCTCTGCAATTGGATGAACTCATCGGTCTTTATGTCGCCACGATCATGCAGTCGCCAGAACACCTTGTCCTGCTCAATAACAAACATCCCTTGGTACCCATGAGTACATTGCGTGCAGGCCATCGTCTGGTATTGCATGGATTATCAACCGAGATGCTGCATGCGCTGCTGATGGAAATGAAACATAAGTCTGTCGCATAAAAAAACCGCCTGATAAGGGCGGCTTTTTTTGACGGCTATTATCTGGTTATTCCAATGGCAACAATTCCAGCTCAACGCGACGGTTTGCCTGACGGCCCGCGTCGGTGTCATTGGTCGCGATGGGGTAACGAGGACCGTAACCATAAGACTGGATGCGACCAGCGGCAACCTTACGCTCGGACAAATAATTACGCACACTGTTTGCACGTTGTTCGCTCAGCGTCTGATTCAATTGTGCACCGCCGGTAGAGTCGGTATGACCGCTGATCTTGATTGCAGTCTTGTTGAATTCAGCCAGCACCAACGCTACAGAATCCAGCACATCATAGAAATCTGAACGAATAACGGCACTGCCGGTATCAAAGGTGATATTGCCGGGCATAATCAAATAAATTTTGTCGCCTTCACGACGCACCTGCACACCGGTACCTTGCAAGCGCTGACGCAATGCAGCCTCCTGGCGATCCATGTAATAACCCACACCGCCGCCGATAGCACCACCGGCCAGGGCACCAGTCAATGCACCTTTTTTGCGATCACTTTTGCTGGCTGATGCTGCACCGATTACCGCCCCGGCAACGGCACCGATTCCTGCGCCTTTTGCTGTGTTGCTGGCTTTCTGCTCACCAGTGTAAGGGTCAGTTGACATACAACCGAATAAAAAGAATGCAGATAACAAGGCAATTAACTGTTTCATGAAACGTCCTCTTGTGAGACAGATGATGGAAATTGGTTAGCAAGATAACAGGATTTTAAGAAAATTAAATGGTGTTTTGTCAAAGTTTTATCGGCACAATAGACCCGAATCAAATTCGGCAGTTCAATCATTCCAATTGGTTGAGCCAAGCCCGATTTCGATTCAGCTCAGGTTCAGCTTTTAGGAGAGATAGCAATATTAAGTTGTTTTTTAATAGGCTATTGACTGAAGTCCTCACGGTTATTTTAAGCGGATGATATTGCAAATGAACTCTTATTACGTCACAAGAATTTTGCTACTGGCTGGCATCTGCCTGGCAGGGGCTTGCAGCTATTCCGTCAGCGTCAATGATAACGTCGTTTACACACCGGAACCGTTATTTACCGACTACCAGATAGCCGACGACAACCTCCGTCGCTGCATAGAGCAGACTATTGCGGATAAGAAAATCACCAGTACTTCACAATTAACATTCCTTAATTGCAGCAGCGCCGGTATTGCAAATCTCGCGGGACTCGAACGTTTTGATGGATTGGAGGAACTTAATCTGGCCTCCAATCAGCTGAAAACTGTCGCGCCACTTAATAAACTTACGCGATTGAAAACCTTAGTTCTGCGTGAAAACCAACTTACGAGTGTCGCACCCCTGTTAGGGTTGCTAAAACTTGTACAGCTGGATCTGGAAAAAAATTCACATCTTGATTGTATAGATGTCAATCAATTGGCGATGAACATGAAGGAAACCAACGCGGAGATATTAAAGCCGGAACAGTGTCGATAAACCCGGCGTAACATATGAAGACGGCTAACACCGAAAGGTTGTTAGCCAATGGGAATCAGCGGCCCACAAACATCAAACCGATGGTATTACGCAACTGGTGAACAACTTTCATTTTCACCGGATCAATATTGATAGGCCCTACGGCTTTCTTGAAGCGCACCATAACTTCCGTACCAACAGGCGGGTTAGGTTGGTTCTCAATTTGAACAAGAGCACCGCCATCAGAGATGTCCTTGGTAAATCCCACAATCGTACCGAAGCTCGGATGACTCATTTCTACTCTTACCGAGGTCGATGTGCGTTCAAACATGCGACGTTCAATCACAGTCAAGCTCCTGATTTTCTGAAAGTTAATTGTACTCGGCGCTAAAAATGCCTATCTCCGGCAAGCTTTAACAAGCATAGAACAGTTCTGCCACATTGAAAGTGGGCTGGGCCAGAATTTGGCTGAAGAAAAGGGGCCGGAGCCCCTTAGCGTGACGTATTACACACTGGTATACAAACCAGTGACGGTCAGAAACTCAACCCCAAACGCTTGCCCACCAGTTCGTATGATTCCACAACATTACCAAGATTCTGGCGGAAGCGGTCTTTATCCAGCTTTTCGCGGGTGTCTTTGTCCCACAAACGACAACCATCCGGCGAAAATTCATCGCCCAGGATAACCTCGCCTTTGAACAATCCGAACTCGATCTTGAAATCCACCAGCAACATGTTACCGCCGGCAAACAAATCCTTGAGCACGCCGTTGACCTTGAAGGTCAACTCTTTCATGCGCGCGACTTGCTCAGCCGTGGCCCACCCGAAAGACTGGATGTGCGATTCATTAACCATCGGATCGCCTAATGCATCGTTCTTCAAAAAGAATTCAAAAGTTGGGGGATTCAACTCAATACCTTCCTGCACCCCCAAACGACGCGTGATGGACCCGGCAGCAATATTACGCACAACACACTCCACCGGAATCATGTCCATCTTTTTCACGAGGGATTCGGTATCAGACAGCAGTTTTTCAAAGTGGGTAGGAATGCCCGCTTCCTGCAATTTACCCATGATGAAGGCATTAAATTTGTTGTTAACCATGCCTTTGCGATCCAACTGCTCAATGCGTTTACCGTCAAACGCTGAGGTGTCGTTGCGGAATAACATGACCAGTCGATCCGGGTCATCGGTCTTGAAAACAGATTTTGCCTTACCCGCGTAAAGTTGTTCGCGTTTTTCCATCATGTTGCCTGCTGTAAATAAGAAAACTATCGGTTGGTAAAAGTCAGGGTTACACCAGCGTCAGCCAATCAAAACCTTCGTTCTGACAAGCGTAGGTTACCTGTTTGATCTGGGATGTTACCGGCATCAGGGCCGCCTGTGCCAGCGCCGGCGTATTGTTTTGTTGGCTGATATGTGCCACCACCAGGTGCTGCAATCGCCGGGTATCAACACGTTGCAAAAAACCGGCGGCCTGCTGATTACTCAGATGACCCCACTGCCCTCCCACACGTTGCTTGAGCGAGGGAGGATAACTGCCGTAAGCCAGCATCGCCGGATCATGGTTTGCTTCGAGCACCATCGCATCACAGGACTGGTAACAGGCTTCAACGTGGGGCGTAATACTACCCAAATCAGTGAGTATTCCCAAGCGGAGACCGGCAAATTCAAGAACAAATTGTGCGGGTTCGCGCGCGTCATGGGGAACAGCCACCGGCTTTACCGTTAAGCCGTTAATCTCGAAAGGGGTATAGGCATGAATGAGACGCAGATCGGGAAGCTCACCCAAATTCCGGCTGTGAAACGTACCGGGCGTCATGTAAACCGGGATCTGGTAACGGCGCGCCAGGGCGGCAACGCCTTTTATATGATCTGAGTGTTCATGGGTGACTAGAATGGCAGCAAGCTGTTCGGCACGCCGGTCAAGACGCAAAAGACGCTGCTCGGTGTCTTTGACGCTGAAACCGCAATCGATAAGCAGTGCGCCTGTCGCCCATTCCACCAAAGTGGAATTACCACGACTGCCACTGCCCAGCGATGCAAAACGCATAGCGTTTTCCTTAAATGAGGTTCTTCCGCAGAATGGTCAGCATCTCACGCGCTTTACGCGGCTCAAGACGCTTACCGTAAGGGTCACGTACCCGCACAGTCAGATTACCCTCTTCACCCGATACAATCACCAGGTAACCCGGTGCATCCGGCAGAGTCTGCTCCTTTTTACGATTCGACAAGGGCGCCTGATCAAGTGCAGCACCTTGCGGCAGGTTCGCCGTCAATTCTTCCAAGGTGTAGGGACTTTTTAATTTGATACGCTCTTCTTCGGGCTGGCCAAATATCGCCGTCACCCATTTGGCATTTCTGATACCGTTCCACTTGCGACTAAACCAGCCCGGCCCTTCCGGATCTATCTTGCGATAGTGCACATAGAAAATACCTGTCGCCGCATCACTTTCATAAGGCGAGAAACCTTCCTGTTTGACGGCGTGAGACAAGGTACCCAAGGCACGCGCACGATCCAGTTTCAGACGCATCACCGGCTCCTTACGCAAAATACCCAGGTTGGCTTTGGTAGAACCACCAATAGATTGCGCCAACAGGGATGTACCGCCTTCAGTGGTATCGCTGGCCAGTGTCGCTGCTAACTCATCCAATAACCATTTTTCCTTTTCAGCATTGACCGACGCTTGCGGCCAATTAACCGGAGCCGGTGGTGTAGCGCCGGTTGGAACACTGAGATGAATAATATGAATCTCGCTGGTTTCTGGCTGAACGCCCTGATCTATCTGAATGCGATATTTATCGTAGGTGCTGAGATCAGTTTTGAATTGAATCCAATCTGTTTCGATGACACCGCTGCTGATATCAGCGGAGGCCACTGCCAGTCCATTGACGTTCAGGAAGTGACGCACACGCGGCCAGACTTCTCCCGGTGCCACGTTCATCAAAATCCAGGTTTGTTGGCCCAAGCGTTGAATCTTGACGCTCTCTTCCAGCATATTTGCGGAAAGCGGTAACGGCCGGGGAATTTCGTTGTTCTCAGGGTCCGCTTCGTAGCCGAAATCCGACTCGGTAATCGGGGGGATGGGATAAAGCTCACCCAAGGCGCTTTTGTCCAGGTTTTCATCCAATACCAAAGGGGGGATGTTATCGGCCATCAAGTAGTCGTTCTCGCGATTGCGAAACACTCCATCATCACCGAAGAAAAAGCCACAACCAGACAGCGAAACATTCAGTAGCGCCAGTAACACATATAATGCTGGCGACTTTTTAACAGTCATTATTCTCATGAATCGTCTCTACAACAGCCCGGCGGATTGCAGGGCAGATTTAACCTGTGGGTGATACTGCGCCGACAGACGTGTCAGCGGCAGGCGAATACCGGATTGGATCAAACCCAACTGCTCTACCGCCCACTTAACGGGTATCGGATTGGATTCGACAAACATGGCAGCATGCAAGGGTAATAAACCCTCATTAATCGCACGCGCTTCAACGGCCTGTCCGGCAATTGCCAGCTCACACATCCGAGCGATGGCAGCAGGTACGACATTTGCGGTGACAGAAATATCCCCTTTGCCACCCAAAAGCATTAATTCTACGGCTGTCGCGTCATCTCCCGAGATAACCACAAAGTCATCCGGTGCTTGCTCGATCAGGGTTTTCGCGCGGCCAAGATCACCGGTAGCCTCTTTAATACCGATAATGTTGTCGATCTGAGCGAGACGCAGCGCTGTCTCCGCTCGCATATCCACACCCGTGCGCCCCGGTACGTTGTATAGGATTTGGGGGATAGCGACAGCTTTCGCAATAAATTCATGGTGCAGGAAGAGACCTTCCTGGGTGGGTTTGTTGTAGTAAGGCGTCACCAACAGACAAGCATCTGCGCCCATCGCTTTGGCCGCGGCAGTCAGCCCAACAGCTTCGTCGGTGGCGTTCGCACCGGTTCCGGCAATCACCGGAACGCGACCGTGGACCTGATCGACAATCTTCCGAATGACTTCCAGATGTTCGTCAACATTCAAGGTAGCTGATTCGCCCGTCGTGCCGACTGCAACGATGGCGTGAGTGCCCTGCTCCAGATGCCAATCCACCAACTTATGCAGACTGGGCCAGTCCAGCGCATTATCGGGGGTCATGGGGGTCACCAGGGCAACCATACTGCCTTGAATCATTAGAAACTCCGTTATTAAGAACACAACACAGATCTGGCGGTGTTCATAAAATTGCAAAGGCGCAATGGTACTGAGAGGAGCAGCGCGAAACAAGCGCGTTGCGATGCAATCGCCCGGCTTACTTTTTAAAATCCAGCATACGCTGTAGTGGAATCATCGCACGCCGAGCCAATTCGGAATCCACATGGATTTCATTATCGTCGCGCTCAAAAACCGTGGCGAGATTCTCGAGCACATTCATAGCCATCCAAGGGCAATTGGCACAGCTGCGACAGGTTGCACCGCTGCCGGCAGTAGGCGCGATATGAAACACTTTGTCCGGATTTAACTGCTGCATCTTATAGAAGATGCCTTGATCCGTCGCCACAATAAATTCGCGGTTAGGTAAGGTTTGCGCAGCTTTGATCAATTTTGACGTCGAGCCGACCACATCAGCCAACTCAACCACCGCAGCCGGCGATTCGGGGTGGACCAGGATCGCGGCTTCCGGGTAAAGCGTCTTTAAATCGATAACACCACGGGCTTTGAATTCTTCGTGAACAATGCAGGCGCCGTCCCACAGCAGCACATCGGCGCCGGTCTTTTGTTGCACATAACTGCCCAGATGCTTATCCGGCGCCCACAGGATTTTTTTACCTTGTTTATCCAGATGATCCACCACATCCAGCGCAATACTGGAAGTCACCACCCAGTCAGCGCGCGCCTTGACCGCCGCCGAGGTGTTGGCATAAACCACGACGGTCCGGTCTGAATGTTGATCACAAAAAGCGGAGAATTCTTCAATGGGGCAACCAAGGTCCAATGAACAGGTTGCCTCAAGCGTGGGCATCAGCACACGCTTCTCTGGCGTGAGGATCTTGGCGGTTTCCCCCATGAACTTCACGCCGGCAACAATCAACGTCGTGGCAGGATGATTCTTACCGAAACGCGCCATCTCAAGGGAGTCGGACACACAACCACCGGTAGCTTCCGCCAGCGATTGGATCAACGGGTCGGTGTAATAATGCGCAACCAGCACAGCGTTGTGTTGCTTGAGTAAATCGGCGATCCGATTTTTATAATCCGCTTCTTCATCGGGCGTATATTGTGGCGCACTCCAGGCGCGCGCCAGATGTTCCTGTACCAACGCTTGCGCGGAGTGGACATCATTGGTGGCAATCATCACAGGTTTTGACATCACGGCTGCCTCAAGTGAAGGTGACGGATTCTACCACAGGGGCTATACAGCCCTTTCACATTCAATTTGACAATAAAAAAGGGGAAGCCATCTGGCATCCCCTTTTTGTTATGGTGGGTCGTGCGCGATTCGAACGCGCGACCAATTGGTTAAAAGCCAACTGCTCTACCGACTGAGCTAACGACCCGAAAACGGTTTGTCTTACGATTTTTGTTGCAACTGACCCCGCTTGCGCAAAAGCCATTCTGAATATGGTGGGTCGTGCGCGATTCGAACGCGCGACCAATTGGTTAAAAGCCAACTGC
>CAMPIG010000228.1 GCA_946886255.1 uncultured Cellvibrio sp.
AATCCATCGCTGACCAGATCGCGTTCCGGCAGCACTGTCTCCGGTTGTAAAAAAGTTTTAATTTCCACAATTTTTTTGCTATAGGGCGTGTGGGCACTAAACAAACGAGCCTTGTGTGTATCCGCAGATAGAATCCAGATATCGGTATTCATCATGTCCTCCTTTTGGTCGGTGGCACATTGCAAATTGTCGGCTTGATCTACACCTGGGCAGACCATCATGCCTATTTTCTTTGAGTTATGGTGCGCGGCAAAATTCGCTGGAGGAATAATAAATTTACGTTGTTAAACGTGCGGCAGATAAATATCCGATTACCGGAGCGGTTAAAAAGAAGGAAAAAGGGCGGGAAATAGCTGATAGAAAATGCAACAAGCGAGGCTCAACATAAAGATACTGACGCCTCGCTTGTTCACTATTAAGGTTGGTCAACGTACACAACAATCTTACCGCGAGCATGCCCCGACTCGCTGAACGCATGGGCTTTGACAATATCTTTCAATGCGAACTCTGCGCCAACAATCGGGCGAATAATACCGTCGTCAATCAAACCGGCCAAATGCTGAAGAATAACCGCGTTAGGCTCAATAAATACAAAGGCACAACGCACACCCAATGACGCCGCTCGCTCTTGTGCAGGAGGCGCGATGATCGACACCAACATGCCGTCCGGCTTCAATACACCCCAGGATAATTCCTGCACATCCCCGCCCAAGGTGTCGAACACCAGATCAACATCGCGCACCTGTTCATGAAACGCTTCGGTTTTGTAATCGATAATTTCATCGGCACCCAATGATTCGACAAATGCGCGATTTTTTTCCGAGGTGGTCGTGATGACATAAGCACCACAAGCTTTCGCCAATTGAATCGCCAGACTACCCACGCCGCCGGAGCCGGCGTGAATCAGAACACGCTGCCCCGCTTGCAGTTGTGCGGTAGAAAATAAAACTTCCCACGCGGTAATGGCGGCTAACGGCAGCGAGGCGGCTTCTACATGGGAGATAGTCATTGGCTTAAGGGCGACCTCCGTCGCACGAATCGCAATATATTCCGCATAGGTGCCATTGCGCTTGATGTCCGGGCGCGAATAAACCGCATCGCCGGGTTTGAATTCGGTAACCTCACCACCCACCGCCTCCACCACACCGGAAACGTCCCAACCCAGCGTCAAGGGAAACTGATAGGGAATCATCTCTTGCAGATAGCCTTCGCGGACTTTCCAGTCAACCGGATTGACCGAGGCAGCCACCACTCGCACCAACACCTCATCGGCTGCGATCTCCGGTATCGGTGCATCTTCATAACGCAACACCTCAGTGTTGCCATATTGATGAATCCTGACGGCTTTCATAAAACACTCCTGTTCATTTGATGATGGCTGGACGGATAAGGCGCACTGGGGTAGAAATAGCTTCACGACAACATCAGCCCATGGTAACAACATCAACCCTCGTCAGTAAGGCTAACCCATGCTCCATTACGACAAGCTACAACAGCACTTTCTCAAAATCTCCCGGCTCGGCCACCTGGGCGCCATCTGCGGCTGGGACCAGGCCGCCATGATGCCGGCCGGCGGCAATAGCGCGCGGGGTGAAGCCATGGCTGAGCTGGCGTTGCTGATTCACGAACAAACCACGGCGCCTCATTTACAAGATTGGTGTGCCGCCGCCGAGCAGGAACCCCTGGATGCCGGACAACAAGCCAGCCTGAAGGCGATGAAACGCCGCTGGCAACACGCAACCCTGCTGCCCGGTGATCTGGTGCAGGCTATCTCCCTGGCCGCCTCCACCTGCGAACACGCCTGGCGCAGCCAGCGCCCGGCCAACGACTGGCAGGGTTTCAAGGCAAATCTGGTAAAGGTAGTTGCCCTGGCCAGAGAGGAGGCCGGCATTCGCGCTGCCCATGCAGGGCTCAGCCGCTATGACGCCCTGCTGGATATCTACGAACCGGGAATTACCACTGCACATCTGGATAGGTTATTTGGCGATGTCAAAACCTGGCTGCCGGACCTGATTCAACAGGTAGAAGAAAAACAGTCACACACATCCTGGCAGGCGCCGCAAGGACCGTTTCCCATCGAGCAACAAAAAATCCTCGGACAAGAAGCGATGAAGCTGCTCGGTTTTGATTTTGATCACGGCCGCCTCGATGTCAGCACGCATCCTTTTTGCGGCGGCGTCCCCACCGATGTGCGGATTACCACCCGCTACGATGAAGACGATTTTATGACCGCACTACTCGGTGTAATTCATGAAACTGGTCACGCCCGTTATGAACAAAATCTGCCGCTAGCCTGGGCTGGCTTACCGGTCGGTGAAGCGCGCTCTATGGGTGTTCATGAATCGCAAAGTTTATTTTTTGAAATGCAGTTGGCCCGCAGCCGCGAATTTACCCGACTGCTCGCCCCGATGGCCGCACGCATACTGCAACGTGAGCAGGACCCAGCTTTCAGTGTTGACAATATCTATGCGTTTAATACCCGCCTGAAGCGCGGCTACATTCGCGTAAATGCCGATGAAGTCACCTATCCGGCTCACGTTATTTTGCGCTATGAAATCGAACGGGCCTTGATCGAAGGTGACATTGAAGAGGACGACATCCCGGCGTTGTGGGATGAAAAAATGCAAACCTACCTCGGCTTGTCAACCCGGGACAATTA
The DNA here is from genome assembly GCA_946886255.1 of uncultured Cellvibrio sp. The sequence goes on from CAMPIG010000228.1 coordinate 2,660, forward strand.
CCGCGATGGCTGCATGCAGGATATTCACTGGACCGGCGGTGCTTTCGGTTATTTCCCCTCCTACACCTTGGGCGCCATCTATGCCGCGCAGGAATTTGCAGCGGCGGATCGCGCGATTGCCGATTTGCGCGGAAAGATTGCGCGCGGTGAATTGACGGAATTATTTACCTGGCTGCGCGACAATATCTGGCAAAAAGCCAGTACCCTGAGTACCGAGGATTTGATTCTGTCAGCCACGGGTGAGCCGCTGAACGCCACTTATTTTCGCGCACATTTGCAGCAGCGCTATTGCTGATTAACCCATAAGTAAAACAACGAGAAAACAGAATGGACGATGATAAAACCCGGTTAGCGCCCAAGGCAACCGACAAAACGATTGTGCAGCCCAAAACCGCAGACAAAACCGTTATAAAGTCGCGAGTAGTGGAAGAGACGCGGGTAAAACCGCGCGTCGCTGACGAGACACTGCTGAATCCCCATAGCGTTGCGCCGGATCAATCCGATAAAACTGTCTTGCAAAAGCCAAAGCGCCCCATCGCCGATGCCGCGCGCGCGCAGGCAAAATCGGAACCCGTTTCTGCACCGGCAACGAATCACGTTGTCAGCGAAGGCGACACCATTAAAGAACGCTTTGTATTGGACAAACTTCTGGGCTCCGGCGGGATGGGTGCCGTGTTCCGCGCACTGGACCTGCGCAAACAGGAAGCCAATGATGATCGCCCTTATATCGCTATCAAAGTGTTGGGCGAAAACTTCAAGAACCACCCGCAGGCGTTAATTACCTTGCAACGGGAAGCCAAGAAAACCCAGGATCTGGCCCACCCGAATATCGTTACCGTTTATGACTTTGACCGGGACGGCGATCTGGTTTATCTCACCATGGAGGAGCTGAAAGGCAGCTCCTTGGAAGATTTGCTGGAACAGGACAAATATCTGCCGAGTCTCGACTTCAAACAAAAACTCAAGATCATCCGCGAGATTGCCCAAGGGCTTTCCTACGCGCACAGTAAAGGCATCGTGCATTCGGATTTAAAACCGGGCAATGTTTTTATCACCGAAGGCGGCACGGTAAAACTACTGGACTTCGGCATCGCCCGCGCCGCCAACGAACAGCTTTATCAGGACAGCTTTGATGCGGGCGAACTGGGCGCAATCACCTACTCCTACGCCAGCCCGGAGATGGTACGCAATGAACGGCCACACTTCTGCGATGACATTTATGCGCTGGGGATCATCGCCTGTGAACTGCTCGGCGGCGAACATCCATTCAATCGTAAAAATGCGCAAAACGCCCTGGAGCAACGCCTCAGCCCAAAACTACCCAAGCTTAAAAATCCTTTACTGAGTAAACTCCTGGCAAAATCCATCGCCTTTCAACGCCATGAACGTATCGCCGACGCAGACACCTTTCTCACCAAATTAAATTTCGCCACCCGTGCACCCAAAAGCATCGCCACCGCCCTAGGCATAATTTGCCTGGCAGCCGTGGGCAATTACTTTTACATCCAGAGCATAGAAGTCGAAGCCATTCCCTTCAGTGACCTGTCGGCGGAGATGCAGGAAAATTTTCACGCGTTTATCAAAGAGGGAAAAACAGCTTTGTCGTTTGGAGATTTACAGGGCGCGGTATTTAACATCGACCGCGCCTATCAAATCCACGCCACCAATGATGATGTGGAATCTATGACGCAGGAGGTGTTGGCGATCATGGAACGGAATATTCGCGCAGCAGAAACGGATGAAGCACGAAACTTTTATGAAAGTCAATTAGCGGAATTACAGCAATATCCGGCGTTTGCGGAGCTTGATCAATAATTAAATCGTAGATTGTTTTTGCTGAGATACTTCGTAGTCCGTTTGTCATTAGGGCTTATGTTTCGAAAACGCATGAATACATCCCTGTAGCTCCCTCAAGTCGTCCCTGACTTGAGGGTTTCGAAACATAAGCTCTAACGCCAAACTCAGATGGTGCGCATATCAACTAGCCTTACGCACAAAGAAGAAATCACCCACTTCATGCCCGGCACCTTTAATCGCTTTGAATTCAGGCATTTGATCAAAACCCACCGATTTGGCGCGGCTGGCCACACTATCTTTAATCTTCAGATACAACTCAGGACCGCTGATGATGGTACCCGCACCTTCAAGGGTATCGAGAAACGCGCGGGCAAAAACCGAGTGACCTTGTCCGATATTATCCAGCACTGGCTGGTCGCCACCGGAGGCTAACAACAACCGGGATTTTTTGGGCAGCTTGTAACGGATGTAATCCTGCGTGTACTGCGCTTTCTCATCCATAAATAAATAACCAGGCGCGGATGACAGCAGGCCGGAGTAACAGGAATCGGCGACCACCATCACACGCTTTGCCTTCATGCGTGCGAGATGGCGGGTTACAAATTCATTGGAAACCCAGAAAGTATCGTCCGGCGGGGGCGTGGCGTTGACCGGCAGCCAATAACCGGTTTCCAGTTCGCCAGATCCAATACGCGTACCGTGGCCAGCATAAAAGATCAGCAAATTATCATCTTCTGTCACCAGCTCATTTAATTCGTTGATTGCTTTCATCACCGTAGTGTTGTCAGCATCCAGCAGCATGGTGACGCTAAAGCCGTAGTTTTCTTCGAGAATTTTTTTGGCTCGTTGAGCATCCGAGTAAGGCGTCAACAAGTCTTCAATATTGTCGTAGTCCTGGTTAGCGATGATCAATGCATAATATTTACCGAATTCCATATTATCCACTTTAATTGTTTGCGCATCACTGGTCGTTGACACACGGGTTGTCAAACCTTCCTGCGGTTGTCTCATGCGCGGGATCAGGTCGATTTCATTTTTTGCGACCATGCGCTCTGCTTCGAGGTTTTTCACCCATACCTTGAGCTGATTCAATTCCTGTTGTAATTCGGCGGTTTCGGCAGAGCTGCCGATTTTTTTCTGCAAGCCGGCAATTTGATTGTTAAGTAACTTAATCTGCGTATTTTTTTCTGATAGGGTTTTCTGCAACTGCGCTCGCAATTCATCCTGGGCTTCCTGGGCTGCAGACTGATACATCACACTGTCTTCTTCCAGGCCCCAGGCTTTGCGATACCAATTCAGGGCTTGCAGTTTATCTTTTTCAACGCCCAATCCTTGTTCGTACAAGGTGCCTAAGTTGAACTGCGCGCGGGGATTACCTTGTTCGGCTGCCTTGCGATACCAGATAGCAGCAGCTTCGTAATTGGGTGAACCGCCCAGGCCGCGCTCAAAAATTTCGCCTACGTTGGCTTGGGCGTCTGCATCCCCGGCCTCTGCTGTCGGCATCCACACCGCGAGTGCGGTTTTATAATCGGCGCGATCATATGCAACATATTCACCACCGCGAATGCGACAATCAGCGGCGGTGGTTAACACCGGGCGACGTGGCGTCATGTACTTGGTCGAGCCCAGGCTTCGCACCTGGCCCGGTAACAGACAATCCACAACATTCAGGTCATCGATATCCGGCGTGCCGCTGGCCGGCATTTGTTGCTTGACATCCTGACTGCCGCAGGCTGAAAGTAACAGCGCGGCAAACAAGAGCGATATTGCAACAACAGGTTTTTTAAAACGTGAAGCGTGATGTTTGCACATAAACCAAACCATCCATTTTGAGTCATCGCAACAGCGAAAAAAAGCGCAGGGAATGTGCGCCGGGGTTGAATAATTTTTACAAAATTCTGGTGAATTGTCGTGTTAATTTTTCCGACAACAAAATCATTATTAAACTTTTTGATAACCGTCTTACTCGATCTATTGCGGTGAGTAATTGAAAAGAAAAAACAATGAAAAATCCACGCGTAAAAATACTGTTTCCAGAGATGCCGCCGCATCAAGGCCTTATTAGCATGAGGCTCAGGCAATACGCCATTATGTATATGTTGGGTGTGATGATAATGGCATTATGGGGCTGCCAGGGAAATACTCGCGCTGAGTTTGAGCGCTTATCCGAAGCGATGCAAGCAACCCCTGTTACCACACCTTATCATCAACATCTGGTATTGCAGCAATCGTCGCCAAAATCATCAAACAAACTCCACGTCTATATCGAGGGCGACGGGCGGCCCTGGATCAAACGTTATCTGATCGCCAAGGACCCAACGCCGCGTGCGCCATTGATGCTGAGCCTGATGCGACAGGACACGCAACCAGCCATCTTTCTCGGGCGCCCCTGTTATTTCAACGATCCGTTCTACGGGTTGGCTGACGCAGGTTGCGAATCAGATGCATGGACCAGCGCACGCTACTCCGAAACCGTTATCGCCAGCATGGTGGATGCCTTGCGCCAATTATTGGCAGAACGCCATTACGAACAATTGGCATTAATCGGTTATAGCGGCGGGGGGACTATCGCCACCTTGATGGCCCAGCGGATGCCGGAAGTGACCCAACTGGTCACCATCGCAGCTAATCTCGATGTGGATGCCTGGACGCGCCACCACCATTACAGCCCCCTGACCGAATCTTTAAACCCGGCCGAACTAACGATCGCTCGGCCAAAGGTGCAATATCATTTTTTTGGCAGTAACGATCAGGTGGTGCCGCCGTCACTTGCACAGGATTGGCTAAGGACACAAGGCCACCCGCCCCGGATTATTGAAGGCTTTGATCACCGCTGCTGCTGGCAACAAAAGTGGCCGGAAATACTGGAATTAATCAATTCGTTTTGAGTCGTACAATTATTAACGCAGCCAGCATTAATCCAATCGGGTTTGAATATCGATGGCTCCTGTCAGGGTTTTATGCACCGGACATTTGTTGGCAATATCCAGCAGCCGTTGTCGCTGCTCCTCAGTTAAATCGCCAGCCATATCAATCACACGTTCAAAAACATCCGTGCTGATTCCGTCCCGATTCTCGCGGCGATGGGTCAAGGTCACACGAATATCTTCTAATGGCCATTCTTTGCGATTGGCATACATGCGCACCGTCATTGAGGTACAGGAAC
>CAMPIG010000229.1 GCA_946886255.1 uncultured Cellvibrio sp.
GGCTTGCCCTCAAAGGCATAGGCCCCTGGACGGTGGACTATGTGCAAATGCGTGCGTTGGGCCATACCGATATCTGGCTGGCGAGTGATCTCGGGGTTAAAAAGGCACTGGCGCAGCTAACCGAGGGCGCGATGTTTAATAACGAGGCGCTAAAACCCTGGCGCAGCTACGCCACCTTTCACCTTTGGCATTATCTGGGATAAAACTATGAACCCGTTATCTATGATTTACACCCGAATAGCCTCGCCGCTGGGTGGTATCCTGATTACTGCGAGTGATGCCGGGATACATCATATTTTGTTTACTGATATGGCGGAGGCGGAACGTCTACTGGCGCTCGGCCTCACCGGTGGGACCCATCCCTTACTCGATGAAGCCTGCACGCAGCTGACGGCGTATTTTGCCGGTGAACGACGTGACTTCGATTTGCCATTGGCGGCGAAGGGTACGGATTTCCAGCATAAAGTGTGGGCACAATTGCGGCAGATTCCCTTTGCGGTGACCTGGGGTTACGGCGATCTGGCCCATGCTATCCAACAACCCACGGCGGCGCGGGCGGTAGGCATGGCGAATGGTAAAAATCCGCTCAGCATCGTGGTGCCGTGTCATCGGGTGATCGGTAAAAATCGCCACCTGACCGGCTATGCCGGTGGCCTGGAACGTAAAGCCTGGTTGCTGGCCCACGAGGCACGCCTCCGCTAACCATTACCGGCTTTGCCGCCGATCAGCTCGGTTCGCAAACCCGCCGCTTGCCTGTATGATGTGCCGCTTTCCGTTTTTGACGCATTGACCAATAAGAAGCCAGCAGACTATGAGCAAGCAACGGGTTTTAACCGGCATTACCACTACCGGCACACCACACCTGGGTAATTATGTGGGCGCTATCCGCCCGGCGATCGCCGCCAGCCAGGGTGCGGACGTGCAATCGTTTTATTTCCTCGCAGATTTTCATGCCTTGATCAAATGCCATGATCCGCTGCAGGTTCATCAGTCCACCCGCGAGATTGCCGCTACGTGGCTGGCACTCGGGCTCAATACCGACAATGCAATCTTTTACCGTCAGTCCGACGTACCGGAAATCCCGCAACTTTGCTGGATGCTCACTTGTATGGCGGCCAAGGGTTTGATGAATCGCGCCCACGCTTATAAAGCCTCTGTTGATGCCAATGTGGATGCTGGAGAAGATCCGGATTTCGGCATCACCATGGGGCTGTATTCTTATCCCATCCTGATGGCGGCCGACATCCTGATGTTCAACGCTAACAAAGTCCCGGTGGGTAAAGACCAGATTCAACACATCGAAATGGCCCGCGATATCGCCGCACGCTTTAATCACCACTACGGCGAACACTTTGTCCTGCCGGAAGCCTTGGTGGACGACAACGTCGCGGTGTTGCAAGGCCTCGATGGTCGCAAGATGAGCAAGAGTTACGGCAACACCATCCCGTTGTTTTTACCGGAAAAACAACTGAAAAAATCCATCAACAAAATCATAACCAACCTGCTCGAACCCGGCGAACCCAAAGACCCGGATACCTCCACGGTTTTCCAAATCTGGCAAGCCTTCGCCACACCAGAGCAAACCGCGCAGATGCGCCAGGCATTCGCCGACGGCATTGCCTGGGGTGAGGCGAAGAAGCAATTGTTTGAATTGGTCAATGGTCAATTGAGTGAAGCGCGGGACCGTTATGAAGCCTTGCTGGCCAACCCCGCGCACATTGAAGACGTGTTGCAAGCTGGAGCACAAAAAGCGCGTGCCTACAGTCAGCCACTATTGGAAAAACTCCGCGCAGCCGTGGGTATCAAAGCCATTAATTAACTTCGCTAGCAAATTCGCACAATGTGAGTTTGGCGTCAGGGCTGGTGTTTCGAAACCCTCACGTCACGGACGACTTGAGGGAGCCACAGGGATGTGTGCATTCGCCACATCCCTGTGGCTCACCCTGTGGGCAGCTTCGCTGTGCAAATTGGCTTCCTGCCAATTTGTCATGCGTTTTCGAAACAAAAGCCCTGATGACAAACGGATTTCAAAGCTCTTACCGTCTGAATATTGATCTACATCAGCACCCTCAATCGCCCCCTCCGTATAATGGGAATAGCCGCCAACGAAATGATATCGGCGGTGCGTTGTCAATTAACAAGAGAGCCATTCCCAAAACGAAGGAGTTGCAATCATGTTTACCAAAATTCTTGTTCCCACTGATGGATCATCCCTATCCGAAAAAGCCGTCACCGCTGCTGTGGATTTTGCCGGGCAGGTAGGCGCTGCCATGGTCGTTATCTCAGTGGCCGAACCCTACCGCTTCATTCCCCCGGCAGCAGCCGGTTTGATGTACGACCCGAACCTGTACAACGAAGAGCTTCAACAACGTTTCGATCAACAATCGCAACAACAGGCTCAGGAGGTCGTGCAGAAAGTTGCGCAGGCAGCCACAGCGCGGGGTATTGTTTGTGAAGTCACCACGCCTATGTCGTTAAGCCCTCACGAAGAAATCGTTAACGCGGTGGAAAAGTACGGGTGCGATGTGGTGTTTATGGCATCCCACGGGCGCAAAGGTCTGAATAAATTATTTCTCGGTAGTGAGACCCAAAAAGTATTGAGCCACACCACCATTCCGGTGATGGTGTTTCGCTAAGGTATGTATTGTCCGGGGCTTAATAGCAGCGGTTGATCCAGCCCCAATTCGGTCGGAACAGCAGGGTTTTCCAGCACAAAGACACGCAGTTTTGCGCTCTTCATTTGCAGCACCTGTTCGGAAAAATGTTGTTCGAACAGGCGGTCGAGGGAGCCATCCTGCCTGGCTTGGGTTAGCCCGCGCTCAAGGCGTTCCGCCAAGGCTGGATGTTTGGCGCTGACGTGGAGCAGAGTGGGCAACGGGTAATACAGCATAAGGTCCGGCAGCACCATCAAACTGTCGGAATACTGCTCAAAGCGCGACAGGGCGCCGTTGACCTCAATCACGCTGAGTGGGATATAGTCGAAGCGTTCCGCCAGCAACATGGAAAAAAGTGTGAAATATTCAGCGTCGCCGCGTACGTGATACTTGTTGTGTTCATAAATGCTGATATCAGTCCAGCCGCGTCCTTGACCTGCGACCAGGCTTTTCAGTTGTGCAGCGTCGGTTATCTCACTGAATTTTTCATAGTCACGGCGCCGAATGATCAAACTTCGGTAGCCGAGCAGGCTTTTCATCAATGGAATTTTAATGGGGATGCTTTCTTCCATCTGTTCCCGGCGATCCCGCTCAGTGAGTAAAGGGCGCAACGGGCTGGCATGGATATTAAGAAACTCGCCTTGGGCGATGGCGCGATGTGCGCGGGAACGACTGAGGGTTTCGAGTTTGCGCTCAATCTTGTAATCACCATGGGTAGAGCGGGTTTTCTCTAAAGCGAGTTTAAGTGCCGCCACCTGATAATCGTCCCGCTGTGGCGTAATACCCCAATCCCAATAGCGATATACCATCGCACCCTTAGAGTTGGTATTGGTATTGGTTTTCTCAGAGGCATAGGTGGGTACTGCGACAACCGCCATCAGTGAGATAAGCAAGGCAAGTAACGATTTCATGGCGAACACATTTATCTTGAATTAGGCGTCAATTAAATATTAAGGATAGCAGTCTTTCCTTTATACGGCGCCCACGCCTTCAGTGAAGCAACGAGCCTCCTAATCGCTTGCCTCCAGCTCACTGAGGACCTGGTAAATACTGCGAGTCAAATGACGCAACTCGTCGGGTTTGATGATGTAAGAGGGCATCAGGTAGACCAGTTTGCCAAAAGGGCGCACCCATACGCCTTCCTCCACAAAACGTGCCTGGATACTGGCCATATGCGGAACCTGCTTCAGCTCCACCACCCCGATAGCACCCAGAACCCGTACATCTTCTACCGCCGGCAGTTCGCGGCAGGCCTCCAGCTCCTGGGTTAATTGGGTCTGGATACTGGCCACCTGCAATTGCCAGTGGCTTTTCAATAACAGATTCACGCTGGCGATGCCCACCGCACAGGCAAGAGGATTACCCATAAACGTCGGGCCATGCATAAAGGCGCCGGCGCCTTGTTGGGAAATCATATCGCTCACTTTGTCATTGCACAGGGTCGCGGCGAGGGTAACGTAACCCCCGGTCAGCGCTTTACCGAGACACATAATGTCCGGGCTTATTCGCGCATGGTCACAGGCAAAGAGTTCGCCGGTGCGGCCAAAACCTGTGGCAATTTCATCAGCAATCAACAGCACATCGAATTGTGTACACAACTCCCGCACCCGACGCAGATAGTGCGGCGAATAAAAGCGCATACCGCCAGCATTCTGAGCGATGGGTTCAAGGACAACAGCAGCGATTTTCTGGCGGTGCTGCTGAATCAAGTGAGAGAAATTAATCAGGTGGCGTTCATCCCATTCTTCGTCGAATTTGCAAGCGGGCGCCTCGGTGAAGATGTGATGCTTGAGAAACTGGTTAAACATGCCGTGCATGCCACTGATAGGGTCACAGACGGACATAGCGGCGAAGGTGTCTCCGTGATAACCGCTGCGTAATGCCAGGAACTGGGTGCGTTGATGCTGGCCTTGGGCAAACCAGTATTGCAGCGCCATCTTCAGGGCAATTTCTATCGCAACTGAGCCCGAGTCGGAGAAAAAGACCTTGTTTAATCCCTCGGGTGTGATGTCGACTAATTGTTTGGCCAGGCGGGCCACAGGTTCATGGGTCAGCCCGCCGAGCATGACATGGGCCACCCTGGATAATTGATTTTCTACGGCCTTGTTCAATACCGGGTGATTGTAGCCATGCAGTACGCTCCACCAGGAGGCGGTGCCATCAATCAATTGACGCCCGTCGGTAAGATGCAGATGAATACCTTCGGCATGGCTGACCGGGTAGACGGGAGCAGGGTTCGGAAACGCGGCGTAAGGGTGCCAGACATGAGCCTGATCAAGGGCAAGGATTTCATCGGTAGAAAGTGTGGATTTGTCGAGCATGGGGTTGTGTCAGCTTCCGTTAAATAAGTCGTCAGTTCGGGTGCGCAAGCTTAATCCGGTCGATCCATGCGAGTAATCGATATTAACCGGGATAGGGAACGCATCTGCAGGATTGCGCTTCGACCACACTGCGTGCGGCGAATTCATACCCGTTGGTGTGATGTTGTCCGCAAAGTGATGGCGCTGACCGGAAAAGGCTGTGTCATATCTTCAGGATCAAGGATTCGCCCCACATCGAGCGCGGTAGTGTCAGGACTTGGGGCGGGGGCGTCAAGGTGAAATTAGGGGCAAGTGCTACCGGAAGCGCACCACCAGATCCAACTGCCGTTTGGAGAGCTGCGCCATCTCGCGGGTCAGGGCGTCGGAGGTTGCAATCTCCGTTTGCGAACGGTCAGAGATCTCGGCAATGGTAGAGGTATTGCGCTCGATTTCCACGGCCATGGAGGATTGCTCTTCGGCAGCGGCGGCAATTTGATGGGACATCTGGTCGATACTGCTCACCGAATGTGAGATGGACGTCAGGGCATTCCTGACATTTTCCATTTCGCTAACACTGCGTTCCACCAGGTTCTGGCAGTTATCCATCCGCTGACCTGCATCGTCCGTGGCCTTGCTCAGGTTGCTGATGATGTCCTGAATATGTGCGGTGGATTCCTGGGTGCGTTGGGCGAGGGTGCGCACTTCATCGGCCACCACCGCAAAACCGCGCCCTTGTTCGCCGGCACGAGCCGCTTCAATGGCGGCGTTCAGGGCAAGCAGGTTGGTCTGTTCAGCGATACTGCGAATGACATCGACCACGCTGGCAATCTTGCTGCTATCGGCGGATAGGCGATCCAGTACCATCCCCAGATCCCCGACGGTGCCGGACAAATCAGCAATCGCCGTATTCGCCCCCTCAATGACCTTGTTGCCCTTGTCGACTTCGCTGATCGCCACATTGGTTGCGGAATAGGTTTGCGTGGCGCCATTGGCTACTTCCTGTACCGCCAGTGACATCTGCTGCATGGCATGGGCAACACTGCTGGTTTCCCGCTGTTGTTCGTTCATCCCTTCATGGGTTTTACGGGATTGGGCATGGGCAGCGTCGGATTTCTGATGCAGCTCCCGCGATGACTCCGCGAAGCGTCCCAAGGCTGTCCGCAGGCGGGCCTTCAAGGCTAATTGTGCGAACAGGATTTCGCCCATGGCGTCGCGGCGGCCGGTATAGACATAGGCGGCAACCGGGTCGTGGATAACCTGGCGTGCGTCGGCCAACGCCTGCTGGAGGCTGCTGCGTTGAAATTGATAACCCAGTGCGCTGATCAATCCGCTGATAGCGACCAGCCCCGGGAACATCCCACTGCTAAGCAAGCCGGACAGGAAGCTGCCGATGCACAGGAGCAACAGACTGGTGATGAAGGTCAGGATGGCGTTGCTGAAATGGCTCCAGATATGGGCGAGGGGAGAATACATAGATTTGCCCGCTTGCAGCCGCTCATAAACCTGCGTTGCGCGCGTAATGCACGCTGCGTCCGGTTTGACTCGCACGGATTCGTAACCCTGAATCTGACCCCGATCACGCAAGGGGGTCACATAAGCGTCCACCCAATAATGATCGCCGTTCTTACAGCGGTTGATGATGATACCCATCCAGGGCTTGCCAGCCTTGAGTGCCGTCCACAGCATGCCGAAGGCTTCGCGCGGCATCTGGGGGTGACGCAGGATATTGTGCGGCTGGTTTATCAACTCATCGTAGCTGTAGCCGGATATGCGTTGGAAAGTTTCATTGCAGAAAAGGATATTGCCGTGGATATCCGAGGAGGAAACAATCTCGTCTGTGGCGGAGACAAACACTTCTCTGCCGGTGACCGGGCCATTATTGCGCATCACACATCCTTACATCGTCGAGCGGGTACATAGATTCAGCAACTATATCGACTGAACGGACGAAGAGTTTAGACCAGAATCAAGAACTTGCTGGTTTTGGACCCGCGCGCGGTCAGGCAGCGCGTGAATCTGCGATGCAACCCGGTGTCAGGCGATCCACAAACGCTTGCAATTGCAGTTGGCGGCGCGGCTGGAGATCTACAAATTCCAAACTGATACGCGTTGCCCGATATGGCTCGCGGCACACGCGGAAGGCGCGTACCCTGGCCCGACAGTAGATATGCAGTTCCTTGCTCAGGTGCACTTCGCACAGCGGCAGCACCGTGTCGCGATGCAATTGATTAAGCAGGTTTCCGGGGACCAGTACGCATAACCCTGAACCGGACAAGTCTTTGACGGTCCCGTAGCAGGCCTCCTGCCCCATCAAGCGGATCTTGGCGGTGATGGGGGTATGATTGCTCAAGTCGCAACGCGGGCTCATGCGGCGCGGCTGGTATCTGACATTTTCAGGCAAGACGACGGCTATGCCATTGGCACCGAAGCGGGAACCCCAGGCAATAATAGGCGTGGTAAACGTCAGGACTTCGCCGTTGCGATGATGGCGCACCGTGATTTCATCGCCGGTTTCCAGGAAGTTTTGCTCAGGGAAAAGGTCGTCCATCCACAATAGATTCCGCTCAACGTCGATGGCGATAATCATGCTTTGATAGCTGCGGTGTTGGCCGGCGGGGACAACTTCCAGAA
>CAMPIG010000230.1 GCA_946886255.1 uncultured Cellvibrio sp.
TCATTTTCGTCCACATAAAAACTCAAGTCGTTTACGGCTTTAAAACCATCGAAGGAAACGGTGAGCCCTTCAACCGCAAGCACATAATCTGTATTACTGGGGGTCATGGAGAGCTCCTTCGTTCAGGTTGGATGAGGGTGCTTGCGGTACAGAGGATTTTTTCGCCAGCAATTTTGCCAGCAGCGGCTTTACGCGCGGCGCTACGTAGGTGTTGTAAAGCCCGGCAAGTCCATTCGGAAATGCCATCACCACCGCAATAAATAAGCCGCCCATGGCAAACAACCAGAGTTCAGGAAAACTTTCGGAGAAAGATGTTTTGGCCCAGTTCACCAGCAGCGCGCCGTAAACGGCGCCGATGATTGACAAGCGACCGCCCACTGCGCAGAAGATCACCATCTCAATCGACGGCACGATGCCCACCAAGGTCGGTGACATAAATCCGACTTGCAAGGTAAACATGGCACCGCCGATAGCGGCAAAGGTAGCGCCGACACAGAACACAAAGATTTTAAAGTTGGCCACGTCGTAGCCGGAGAAGCGCACGCGATCTTCCTTATCGCGCATCGCCACCAAAAGACGACCCAATTTACTTTTGCGAATGAACTGCGCGATGAACAGACACACAAACAGCATGAACACGCACAGAAAATAAAATACATATTTGGCACTATCGGTGCGGATATCCCATCCATGTAACGTGCGCAGGTCGGTAATGCCATTTACGCCACCGGTATAACCCTGCTGGCCGATAATCAGGATCGTGAGGATCGCGGCAATCGCTTGGGTGATAATCGCAAAGTAAACACCGCCCACCCGCCGCTTGAACATCGCAGCACCGATGATGTAAGCGAAGATCGACGGAATCACAATAATTGCCAGCAGCGTAAAGGTAAAACTGTAGAAGGGCTCCCAGAAAAACGGCAGCTCGGTAATCTGGTTCCAATCCATAAAATCCGGAATGCCGGGTGTGGATTGAATCTTGGTGCTTTCCGGATCAGACGCTTCCAGTTTAAGAAACATCGCCATGATGTAACCGCCCAAACCAAAAAACACGCCCTGCCCTAAACTCAGGATGCCGCCGTATCCCCAACACAACACCAGGCCCACGGCAACAAAAGCGTAGGTCAAATATTTACCCACCAGGTTCAAACGAAAAATATCCATGCTCAGCGGCAGCACCACAACCAATAACAGTGCCAGAATCACAAAGCCCCATAATTCATTTTTCGGTAACAGGGAACGCAAACCTTGATACGACATGAGAGAGGTCTCCCTAACGACGAACTTTGAGGGTAAACAAACCTTGCGGGCGCACCATCAGAATCAGTACGACAAACAACAAGGTAAGTACTTTGGCCATAGAGCCGCTTATAAAAAATTCCATGGTGGATTGCGCTTGCGAAATGCCAAACGCCGATGCAATGGTCCCAAGCAGACTGGTGGCACCACCAAACACCACCACTAAAAAGGTATCAACAATATAAAGTTGTCCCGATGTCGGGCCGGTGGAACCGATCATAGTAAATGCGCTACCGGCAACACCGGCAATGCCACAACCCAATGCAAAGGTAATGCGATCAACCTTGGCCGTATTGATGCCGACAGCGCCAGCCATCGCGCGATTTTGTACGACGGCGCGCACCTGAATTCCCCAGCGTGAGCGATACATCAGGATCGCTACTGCAAGCGAAATACCCAGCGCCAGACACATCACAAAAATACCGTTGATCGGCACTTCAATGGTGTCGGATATTTGATAGGAACCCATCAGCCAATCCGGCAGGGTTACGCCCACTTCACGGGCGCCGAATACGGTGCGATAAAGTTGTTGCAGGATCAGGCTCAAACCCCAGGTAGCAAGCAGCGTGTCCAGTGGGCGGTTGTAGAGAAAGCGAATCATACTCCATTCCACCAGGGCGCCCAGGGCGGCGGTGACCAAAAAGGCGAGCACCATCGCGAGTATGAAATAAAAACTGAAAAAATCCGGTAAGTGATTCGAGAAAACCTGCGAGGTTAAATAGGTAATGTAGGCACCGAGAATCATAAACTCGCCGTGCGCCATATTAATTACGCCCATTTGTCCAAAGATGATGGCCAACCCTAATGCCATCAGGACAAAGACGGAAAACAGAATCAATCCAGCGAAGCCTTGCATCGCAAAGATCGACATTAATTCCGAGGTGCTGTAGTCAGCAAACATTCGCATGTCCTCTGTGGAGTGCGCGGCTTGGCGCGGTTTGATATTTGATAAAGTGCGAGTGGATTATGACTTTTGTCGGATTACGCCGCGCGATGCGCGGCTAATCCGACCTACTTCTGTTACTGATAGCCTTTGGGGAATGGATCGGGTTCGATCAATTCTTTGGTCTCGTAGACGAGCTTGTATTGGCCGTCACTTTGGGCGTGACCGATACGGGTTTTGGACCAGAGGTGATGGTTGGGGTGGATCTTCACGTAGCCTTCCGGCGCGGTGGTTAATTCAATACCGGGCGATGCGGCGCGCACTTTATCGATATCGAAGGAGCCCGCTTTTTCTACGGCCGCTTTCCACAACCAGGGGCCGAGGTAAGCAGCTTGCGTTACGTCGCCGATCACAATGTCATCGCCCCAGCGCTCTTTAAAAGCTTTCACGAATGCCTGATTGTTTTCGTTGGGCAGGCTTTGGAAGTATTTCATCGCCGCGTAAGCACCCACCATGTTTTCACCACCAATACCGAGGATTTCGTCTTCGGTAACAGAGATGGTTAACACCAGTGGTTTTTCTTTGGTCATGTCAATACCGGCGGCCTTCAATTGTTTGTAGAAGGCCACGTTGGAACCGCCGACTACAATCGCGTAGATCACGTCGGGTTTACGCAATTTGATCTTGTTGATCACCGAGTTAAATTGTGTATGACCCAGCGGATAATATTCTTCACCCACGACTTTCAGGCCCAGCTTTTCGATGTGCTTGCGTGCGATCTTGTTGGAAGTGCGTGGCCAGATGTAGTCCGAGCCGAGCAGGTAAAAGGTTTTTGCATCTTTGTTTTTTACCACCCAATCGATACCGGCAATAATTTGTTGCGTGGCTTCCTGTCCGGTGTAGATCACGTTCGGTGATTGCTCAAGACCTTCATAAAACGTCGGGTAGTAGAGCATGCCGTTGTATTGCTCGAAGATCGGCAGTACGGCTTTGCGCGATGCGGAGGTCCAGCAGCCGAATACGGCGGCAACTTTGTCGTTCACCAACAGCTTGCGTGATTTTTCGGCGAAGGTGGGCCAGTCGCTCGCGCCGTCTTCCTGGATAAACTCGATCTTGCGTCCTAGCACGCCGCCCATGGCGTTGATTTGTTCGATGGCAAGTTTTTCGGCTTGTACGGAGCCGGTTTCACTGATGGCCATGGTGCCGGTGACGGAGTGGAGGATGCCGACTTTGACGGTGTCGTCGGTGACGGCGAGGCCGGTGGTGTTAACGTCGGCTGCGTGTGTGGCGGCGGCGATCAGTGCGAGTGATGCGGCCAGGGTTTTTAGTGTATTGAGTATCGGCGAGCGTGAGCTGCCGGTTCTGATGTGTTGCCTACGCATGGTCTTTCCTCTTTGATTATTGAAAAGCCGGGGGATTTTTTCGGTGTTGGTGTTGCGTTCCCAAGTACAGACACGGTGTGTCCACGGTTTTTATTCTGCGGTGAGTGGGGTGCTGCGCCCATTCGACAAATACCCTATGGGGGTACGTCATTTGACGCATACCTTGATTTTTTGAATGACGTTATTTTCGGGCGCGTTATAAGGATGATTAGGAGTGGTGAGACTGGAGGGGACATGCCTTCGGTATAGGCTACTGCGACACGCCGTGAATACATCCTTGTAGGCTCGGCACCGGCATCCCTTCGCGCTCCCGGCGCTTCGGGAAACTTCCCACATCCCTGTGGGTCGTCCAGCCGGTGACGGTCGCTGTAGCCTATACCGAAGGCATGTCTGCAAGTGCGAAGTAAAACTCCTGATGGTATGGGTTTTGATATAGGTAATCATGTGTGCTGCGCGGATGAGATATGTGCCGAAACATGCAGCGCGTAGCTCGGAATGTTTTTGTTTACAGCACTAAGAGAGCGCACCCAGCTTTAAAGCGCACCAAAACATATCACTCGCTTGCGCAGGGAGATATTTTTTCCTGGAAGAATGACTTTAGGAAACTCCATGACAGCCAAGCAGCACATCTTTCGCGTGCGGCGTAATTACAACCAGTGGGTCGCCAACCAGACTCTGGAAGACTATGCCTTGCGTTTTACAGCGAAGAGCGCGCGGCGTTGGTCGCGCGCGCGGGTGGCTACGACGGCGTTGGGGGCGATTTCATTTTTGGCGTTGGAGGCGATTGGTGGGGCGATTACGTTGCATTATGGTTTTAATAATGCGGTGGCGGCGATTTGTACGGTTGGGTTGATTATTTTTTTGACGGCGATTCCGATCAGTTATTACGCGGCGAAGTATGGGGTGGATATTGATCTGCTGACGCGTGGGGCGGGGTTCGGTTATATTGGGTCGACGATTACGTCGTTAATCTATGCGTCGTTTACGTTTATTTTTTTCGCGCTGGAAGCGGCGATCATGGCGATGGCGTTGGAGCTGTTGTTTGATATTCCGCTGGTGTATGGCTATTTGATCAGTGCGCTGGTGGTAATCCCGCTGGTGACTCACGGTATTACGTTTATCAGTCGCTTTCAGTTGTGGAGCCAGCCGGTGTGGGTGGTGCTGCAGTTGTTGCCGTTTGTTTTTATTATTTATATCGATGCGAGTGCGGTGGAGAGCTGGACGGCGTTTACCGGCACTGAGCAGAAAGCAGATGGGGATACGATTCCCGGTGTTAATATTTTGTTTTTCGGTGCGGCGTCGGCGGTGATGTTTTCGTTGATTGCACAGATCGGTGAGCAGGTGGATTTTTTGCGTTTCCTGCCGGCGCCGACACCGGAGACGCGGGCGCGTTGGTGGTGCGCGTTGATGGCCGGTGGGCCGGGTTGGATTGTTATCGGTGTGCTAAAAATTCTGGCCGGTTCTTTTCTCGCGGTATTGGCGCTGAATCACGGCGTGCCATTATTGGAATCCGCCGACCCGACACGGATGTATATGGTGGCGTTCAGTTACATCACGTATTCCCCGGAAGTGTCGCTGGCGGTGGCCGGGATTTTTGTGATCCTGTGTCAGCTAAAGATTAATGTCACCAATGCTTATGCGGGCTCCATTGCCTGGTCGAATTTTTTCTCGCGTTTAACCCACAGCCATCCGGGCCGTGTGGTGTGGCTGGTGTTTAATGTCACCATCGCGTTGCTGTTGATGGAGTTAGGCGTTTATCACGCACTGGAACAAACGCTCGGGGTTTACGGGATCGTGGCGGTGGCCTGGCTCGGCGCTTTGGTCGCGGATCTGGTGATCAATAAACCTCTGGGATTCAGTCCAAGACATATCGAATTTAAACGCGCCCACCTGTACGACATCAACCCTGTCGGTTTCGGTGCGATGTTGCTCGCGTCCGCGATCGGCATTACTTGCCACACCGGTGCGCTCGGGGAAATCGCGCAAGCCTTGTCTCATTTTATTGCGCTCCTGGCTTCGCTGATTATTGCTCCGCTTATCGCCTGGGGCACCAAGGGGCGTTACTACATTGCGCGGCCGGTAGTGGAGATTAGCACTATTGATGGCACCGTCCATTGTTGTATCTGCGAACATAAATTCGAGCGCGAGGATGTCACCTACTGCCCTGCTTACGCTGGTCATATCTGTTCGTTGTGCTGCTCCCTCGATGCGCGTTGTAACGACCACTGTAAACCCGGCGCTGGCTACGCTGAACAGTTGCGCGGATTCTTTACCGCGTTTTTACCTGAGTGGCTGACACCCAATATTAATTCACGTATCGGTCATTTTCTGACGCTGGTGATCATCATCAACGGCTTATCTGCCGTATTGTTGTCGATGATTTATTTCCAAACACTGACGGAAGATATTGCGACGGCGCAATTGCTGGCTACGACCCTGTGGAAAGTCTTTTTTCTGTTGGTGATCATTACCGGCGTGGTGAGTTGGTTGTTTGTGTTAGCTCACGAAAGCCGTGTGGTTGCACAGGAAGAAACCCAACGACAAACCCGTCTGCTGATGGAAGAAATTGTTGCCCACGAACGCACCGACAAAGCATTGCAAGAAGCCAAAGAGCACGCCGAAGCGGCGAACCTTGCCAAAAGCCGTTACCTGACCGGTATCAGCCACGAATTGCGTTCGCCGTTAAATGCGGTTTTGGGCTACACGCAACTGTTGGAAAAAGATCCGGCCATGCCAGCGAATCGCAAAGATGCCCTGGCAGTGATTCGCCGCAGTGGCGAGCATTTAGCGGATTTGATTGAAGGCCTGCTGGATATATCCAAGATTGAAGCAGGCCGTCTTGATTTGCATAAAGATCAGGTGCGTCTCGCCGTGTTGATGGACCAACTGGTGAACATGTTTCGTTTACAGGCGGAAGCCAAAGACTTGATATTTGAATACCACTGTAATGATCGCTTACCGGAATTTGTGCATACCGATGAAAAACGTCTGCGACAGATCTTAATCAACCTGTTATCCAACGCGATTAAATACACGGAGCAAGGCAAGATCAGCTTTACCTTGCGTTATCGCAACCAGGTAGCGGAGTTCAGTGTGCTGGATACCGGCGAAGGGATTGCGCCTGAAGATCTTGAACGCATCTTCCGCCCCTTCGAGCGCGTGCGTAAACCTGGCTGCACCGCTTTGGGAACCGGTTTGGGTTTAACCATTACCCGTTTGCTTGCCGAAATTATGGGCGGTGATATTTCCGTTAAAAGTACACCGGGGCAAGGCAGTTTATTCAAAGCCAGCTTGATGCTGTCGAGTGTGAGCAAACCGCTGCCGGAATCAATTACCGCGCCGGCACAAACCATCTATGGTTATCGCGGCAAAGTGCGCAACCTGATGGTGGTCGACGACGAAGCGCCGCACCGGCAATTGTTACGCGCCATGTTAATGCCGCTCGGTTTTAATATCAGTGAAGTGGGCAACTCGCTGCTGGCGATGGAACAACTGCAACAGGAAACTGACAACGGCGCCTGCCCGGATTTAATCCTGCTGGATGTGTCCATGCCCGGCCTGAATGGTTGGGAATTGGCTGCGCAGTTGCGCGCAGCCGGTTATCACGCACCGATTATTATGGTATCTGCCGATGCCAGCGAAGGACGCAATCGTCCCAAAGACGCCACCGACAGACCACCGTTGCATGACGCTTATGTGATAAAACCGGTGCGGCTTAATTTGCTGCTGGAGCATATCGGCCGCTTATTAAATTTAATCTGGTGTTATGAAAAATCGCCGGCAGACAATGCTGTTCAAATACCCGCTCTGGCGATCCCTGTTTTACAACTCCCGGATGACATTCATATCAAGCGGTTACGCGAGTTAGCCATTATCGGCCACAAAAAAGGTCTACAGGATTATCTGCAACAGATGGAGCACAACCGTCAGGCGCAGCCAGGCTTTATCGAACACATCAAAACCTTCGTCAACAATTTTCAGTTTGAAAAGATCATCACACTGCTGGGCA
>CAMPIG010000231.1 GCA_946886255.1 uncultured Cellvibrio sp.
ACAGGCAATGCCGATTTCCGTCATGGGTTGGGCGATGGTGGTGAGGGCGGGATAACAGTATTGGGCGTAGGAAATATTATCGAAGCCCATCACCGAAAAATCCTGCGGGATTTTGTAGCCAAGATTATGCAAGGTAGCCAGGCAACTCATGGCCATTTCGTCACTGAATGCGAAGATCGCAGTGGGGCGGTTTTCCTGAGCAACTAATTTGCGTGTGGCTTGTTCGGCTTTTTGCAAACCGTAATCGCCAACTTCGATTAATGCTTCTTCGTAGGGCAAGCCGGCTTTTTGCAATGCGCGCCGATAGCCTTGTAGACGGTCGAGGGTGCTGGGTGATGTCATGTTGCCGGCGACGATGCCGATACGCCGGTGACCGAGGGAGAGCAAATAATTCACGGCATCCTCGGCAGCGGTGGCATTGTCGATATTCACTTTTGGCAAACCCGTAACTGACACAGTTTCACAGGCGTTGACTATTGGCGGCAATTGATCCGCAAGAGGGATCGCGGGATCAATATCGAAAGGCAGGCGTGAGCAGAATAATAAAATACCATCGGCCTGACGCGAGCGCGCCATGGCGGCGAAGGAGCGTTCACGGCTTTCCTGCTCCTGGGTATCGCCCAACAGCAGCGAATAGCCGTGCTGTAGTGCA
The DNA here is from genome assembly GCA_946886255.1 of uncultured Cellvibrio sp. The sequence goes on from CAMPIG010000231.1 coordinate 653, forward strand.
ATGCTTTCTATCGCGCGAATCACCGGGTAATTAAATGCACTGATCACGTCGGGGATGACAGCGACCAGGTTATAGGTTTTGGATTTGCGCAGACTCACACCCAAACTGTTCGGTGTATAACCCCTACGCTTGATGACTTCCAAAACGGTAATGCGCTTGGCTTCAGCCACCAGTTCAGGATTCCTGAGTACGCGCGAGACAGTGGCGGGCGAGACGTTTGCCTCTTTGGCAATTTCTTTGATACCGATCATGTCGATCCCCTAAATTCAGCTTTATTATAGATGGTTTGGATGCACAGGGGTGTAGGGAAAGCCTTATCATTCGCCGATACCAGGAGATGGGCCACAGGCGTTAACTTCATACTAGCCAGCCGCGGGGATTTATGCACCTGATTATTGGCAACCGAGTCGCAAAATAGCGAAAAAGCCTAAGCCCTGCCGGCCTGGTCAGCATATTTGAGGGAGAAGTTTATCCAGCCCCACGGCCAGATGGTTTGGTGATGCCGCAACAGCCGGCACCACCAATCGGGTTGTAAAAAAGAGCAGAGTTGTAAATTGACATCGCAACCTGACGGAAGAAACAGGTTATTGAGATCCTCTGCTCAAGGTACCGGAGGTCGGCGTATGCGCCTGGGGACCGGAATACCATTGCGTAAATTTCCTATGCGTTTGTAATCACCATTTCACTCAACCAGCAAACTGATAGCCACACCACCACCTGGCGCCAGGCGTAGAGGTAAGGTATCGGCTGCAGACACTCGCTTTGTCTCTACTACATAGGCCGCAGGATTGGAACGATAATCCGCATCATCAGCATCGCGATAAATATTAGCTGTGTAATATTTTCCCGCTGGAAGAAAATCCAGTGCAATTGTCAGGTTGCGCGCATCTTCGTTGGTAATTGCACCCACAAACCAGTTATCACTGTCGCGCTCCTGGCGAGCGATGCTGACAAATTCACCGATCTCACCACCCAATACACGGGTTGTTTCCCAATCCACCGCAACGTCTTTAATAAATTGCAGCGCCTGCGGGTGTCGTTCATAATTTTCTGGCAGGTCGGAGGCCATTTGTACCGGCGAATAAATCACTACATACAAGGCCAGTTGTTTTGCCAATGTGGTGTTCACTTGATTTTTTGGACGATCCGGCAAGGTCAATTCAAAAGCCCCCGGGGTAAAATCCATTGGACCGGAAAGCATACGCGTAAACGGCAGAATCGTTGTGTGGTCCGGCGGATTTCCACCGTCAGTTGCCCAGGCATCGTATTCCTGACCGCGAGCCACTTCGCGCGAAATTAAATTGGGATAGGTGCGGCGTTCGCCAGTATCTTTTACCGTTTCATGTGCAACCACCATGACCTTATGCTTTGCTGCCATCTCGGTAACTTTTTGTGCATGGCGAACAAAAAACTGCCCGTGATGGTAATGACCGTTCGTCAATAGTTCTCCGGTTTCCACGTACCCGGTTTTTACCGCCTTCATGCCGTATTTTTCCAAAAACTGATACGCCGCTTCCAATTGCCGCTCGTAGTTATCGGTGGATGCACCGGTTTCATGGTGCCCGATAATGTAAACATCTTTTTCTTTCGCGTAGCGCGTAACTTCATCCACATCATAGTTGGGATAAGGTTTGGTGAAATCGAACGCATCGCCGCCGTGATTCCACCACTCACCATCCCAACCGACATTCCAGCCTTCCACCAAGACTCCGACAAAGCCATGCTCAGCGGCAAAGTCGATATACTTTTTCGTGTTGGCGGTAGTCGCCCCGTGTTTTGGCCCCTGATTCCAGGAACCTTTTTCCAAATGCAATTCCCACCAGATACCCACATATTTTCCGGGCTTGACCCAGGATACGTCGCCGAGTTTATTCGGCTCGTTCAAATTGAGGATTAAATAAGACGTCAATAAATCCGTTGCTTTATCGGCAACCTGGATCGTCCGCCAGGGTGTTGCAAACGGCGTTGTTACTTCCGCCTTAACCTCAGATGTCTTGCTCCAAGGAACCAGGGCTGCCCGCAATGAGGTGCCGGACGTTACTGCAAGGTTCATGGTGGAATAATCAAACAGGGCGGCTTCATGCAGACTGATAAAAGTACCATTAGCAGTTTCCATGGTCAGCGGTGTATGCACCAGCTTCATCTCGCTGACCGGTGTATTCTGGTACAGGTATTCATATTGATTCCCGGCTTGGCCGGGCGTCCACCAAGCTGAGTGATCGCCCGTCAGTGCAAATTCGGTCAACTCATCCATAATTTCAAAGGAGCCCAACTGAGGCTGCTGCGGAAATTCGTAGCGAAATCCCATGCCGTCGTCATACACGCGAAAAACGATATTCAATTTACGTTGCAACTCACTGACTTCCTGCAAGCCAACGCGCAGTTCTGTGTAGCGATTTTCTATGTAACGCTCCTCGCCCCACGGCTGCTCCCAGGTTTTTGCAAAGCTGGAGGTATCAGAAGAAATGATCTTGAAACCTTTAGCCAAATCCGGTGCATCTTTCAGATCGAAGCCCATTAATGACTTGCTCACGATCTCGCCACCCTTATAAAGCACGCGATATGCTGGCTGCCCTTCCTGCGTCAGAAAGAATTCCACATTCAGGTTGTTGGAGGGAGAGGACACCAGAGTATCGATCTTTTTATGAGCGCATGAGGTAACAAGCATAAAAGAAACCAATATCAAGAATAAATTTTTCATTATTTTTACTTCGACTAATGTATTTAAAAAAAGATGCAGAAGACATCCTTCGCAACCCAAGCATTAGCTTAGCGGCTGCTTTCATAGAATAAAAGGCGTCTTAAAAAATGAAATCGTTTTCAATTTTATGAAAACGATTTCTATGTAAAAATTTTTATTGTGGATAGCAAGAGAAGCAGTTTGATAAGGTAATTTTTCTGAAGAAAAAAATATTTAAGCAGAAGAGTTAAATATTGTTATGCTTTAGAAAAAGATAACGGATGAAAGTCAGATGTTGAAGCGATAATAATCGCGCACAACAAGTCAGCTACCAAGAAAGGTTAATTTCCGCATATTGAACAGCGAAAAACTTTGCGCATAAGCGAAATTAGCAATGCTCAGAAATTTATCCCTGTCATCGCCGTCGGCTATTTGAAGCACTTTGCTTGTATCAATGCCATAAAGCCCTTCCAGGGCCGTCTTGGGTTTACCCTTAAATTGTATCTCTGCTTTAAGGCTGGTGATCAGGCCTAGTTCCAAGACAGTTTTTATAAACGTATCCGTTTCTTTGTAGCCTCGATAGAGTTCCCCAAGCGCAGCCACGGCTGATTCCAGCCCTTCGGACTGCGATTCAAATAGTTTCTCTCCTTTACCTACGCCCGGAGAGTCAAGGTTGACCCCGATAACCGGTCCGGCATCATCTGATGACTCTATGGCAACCAACGGAAGTCGACGTACATTTAATGGCAGCATGTCATCATTGGAGATATCCTGATCATCAAGCAAACTCGACTCTCCGGATACACCCAACAATAGTGAGCAGGTAAATGCTCCCGTTTCACCATCCTTAACAAAAACGATGGGGTAATGAAACATCAGGGAATGAAATTCCGAAACAACCACCGGAATCAGTCGTTGTTTGTATGACGACGTTCTCGCTTCTTTAAAATCAACCTGGAGGTCCTTATGGGTTTTATTATCCAGCACCTCAATGTTTGCATTCATAGATTTATATCTTCTGTAGGCCGTGCTTACGAATCGCATCGATAAGTGCACGATTAGCAGGTAAAACGCTCATCAGCGCAGTTAAATTTCGACGCTGGTTAGTAATTTTACGTTCGAGGCGTTGCAGATTTTTTTCATCCGGCGTATGGGTAGCCGTGTTGAACTTCATACCATACAAAATATAACAGTAGCTTTCGAAGGGAAAAACATCTGCACGATTCAGAAAATCCAACACGGAGGGGCAATGCTCCTGCCACATAGCCAGCTTCTCCAGGAGCGTATCGGGAATAGACTCCGGACTGGTGTTGTCACACCAGAACGGCGTATCTCTGCGCTTTGACAGGCAATAGTGGAGTTTCAGGAACTCAATGATCGTATCCCAGCGGTATCTGAAAATCTCATTGAATTGCTGCTCGCAACGCGCAAAACCGCTTTTATACTGTGGAAGTTTTTCAGCGATCCAGTACGCGGAAATTTCGACAAGCAGGATAGATGAAGCCTCCAGCGGTTCAACAAAACCGGCAGACAACCCCACCGCTACGCAATTCTTTCGCCAAAATTTTTCTCTATGGCCCGGCGTATATTTAATAAAGCGCAAGGGCAAATCCCGCGCTGCTTCGCCAACGTAATCATGCAGGCTCCATGCCGCCTCTTCATCACTGACATAACGACTGGAATAAACATGTCCGATGCCGCGCCGGCTTTGTAAACCGATATCCCAAATCCAACCGGCTTCTTTCGCGGTTGAGATAGTGTGGCTGGCGATAGCGGATCGTCCGTCAGTGCCATAAGGGCATTGCACAGCGACCGCTCTATCGCAAAATAACACATCGCTTCTATCAATGAATGGAACCTTGAAGTGCTTATCAATTAACAAGCCGGCAAAGCCTGAGCAATCAATATAAAAATCCGCAACCAATTCAGAATTATCGGCCAGTCGCAGTGCGGCTATCTCGCCTTCCTCACCCGCCCGGGTGCCGACAATGTCGTTGACTTTGTGATGAATATTGAGTTTGTTAATGCAATGGTCTTTTATAAACGCGGCGAATTTGTTGGTATCCAGATGATAGGCATAATTCAGATTGCCTTGGTACTCGGGGGTGGTAATAGATTTGGGGGCCAGACCGGCCTCACAAACGGCTTCCTGGTGACAAACAGTCGTGGAATAAGAAAGCCCTTCGGCGTTGGGTGCATTGTCCAACCAATGAGTCACTGTACTGAGTGGCCCCAGATTATAGGGAAGCATCAATGGGTGGTAATAAAAATCGGTTTCGGCATTATCGACCCAGCGATTAAAGCGCGCGCCCTGCTTGAAAGTTGCATCGCACTGCTGGATAAATTCGGTTTCAGAAATGCCCATGGCTTGCAAGGTCGTCCGCATTGACGGCCAGGTTCCTTCACCCACGCCAACATTTCCGATCGTCGGGGATTCAATCAGGGTGATCGTTAAATCTCGGCCCTGTTCTTTCACACATTTTGCAGCAAGAACACCCGCTGTGATCCAACCAGCGGTTCCGCCACCTACTACAACCACATGTCTTACGCTGTCACTTATCATTATATTTTCAACATTGGACTTTGGTTTAATACTCAGTTGTTAAAAAGGGCCTTTTATAAAAAGGCCCTCGTTTTACTGCTTACTGAAAAAGACTATTAAAAGGATGCACGTACACCAACCGTATAACGTGGACCACTTTCTTCTGCCAGCAAGAATTGATTGGCAAAACGACCGTGCCAACGCGTTTCTTCACCCGTCAGGTTAATGCCTTCGAGGAAGATAGAAACATTCTCCAAGAGATTATAGCTCGCACTCAGATCGAATTGGCCGTAATCCTCGACGAAGGTTGGCTCGGCTACGCCGCCCTGATCCAGTGATTGCAAAAAGCCATCGCGATAGTTGTATGCCAAACGCACCTCAAACTTATCGTTTTCATAGAAACCGACAAGGTTATAGGAATCGCTCAGACCAACTAACGCAAATCCTTGATCAAATTTGCTCGCATCATACTCGGCATTGGTATTGACAAAGGTCGCATTGGCAACAACACCAAAGCCGGTCTCACCGAACATATGCTGAACCGCCAGCTCATAACCATCGACATCAGCGGTCTCAACATTTGATGGCTTGGTTACCGCAAACTCGATTACTTGATCATTCGGATCGATAAGATCAGAAGGCGCACCACCAGGTGGAATGATGGTAATGCTACCAGTCGCCGGGTCAGTAATGGGCTCCCCATCTTCACCCAGGAAAACCTGCCCACTCGTTGCATTAACAATAAAGTTATCAACCTGCTTATAGAATACGCCGACAGATGCGTAGCTACCGGAACCGTAGTACCACTCCAGAGACAGGTCAATGTTATCCGACTCCAGCGGCTTCAGGTCCGGATTGCCCGCCGTGACCGGATATGGCCCGTTCTGTTTAAGATCCCTGAATTCCAGATTGGGACGCAACTCCTGCATAGACGGACGCGTAATGGTTTTCGAGTAAGCCGCGCGCGCCACCAGGTCCTCAGTGAAATCAATTCTGAAATTCACATTCGGCAGGAACATCGCATAATCCGATTCCAACTTGGTCGGCGTGACCGACGTAAGCACTTCATTCAGCACTTCTGCACCTTCAGCTTCAACACGCAGAATCGAGGCGAGATTACCGGTAATGGTCAAATCCGTTTTTTCGTAACGCAAGCCTGTTACAAAACCGTAAGGGTAACCACCCAAATCACCTGCGAACTCCAACTGCGTGTAGAGCGACATAATGTCTTCATCAATGTCGTAAGACTCTGAAGGCACATTGACTGTCGTGAAAGGAACACCGACGTGACCCTCGTAAATACGACGGAACTCGTCGTGATCAAACTCCAACCATTGCGTTTGAATATTCCCACTGCCACTCACACCGCTGAGGAAATCAGAACCCGCATCAAGCACGGACACTTGCGGCGGTGTAATTTCTGTCCAGAAGAACTCGCCACCACAGAACATACAGTTTAGCGTTGCACCCGGGCCGACATAAGCGCGCGGCTCATTGGCTGCAATTGTCGCAGCTTCTTCCTCAGTCAAACCGCGCCCGGTGGTAAATTGTTGGCGCGCCTTAGTGCGGCTTTTCATGGAAAGACCAAAATCGGCTTTTACCAAACCCGTTGCTTCATCGGATTTAAATGCACCAGCGATTTTGAATTGATCAATGGTGTCATC
>CAMPIG010000232.1 GCA_946886255.1 uncultured Cellvibrio sp.
AATAAAACGGTCGTCGAGTTCAACATTATCTGCCAGCGCCAACAGTTCTTCATCAGTGTATTTAGGCTGATAACCCTGACTCTTTAGCCGCTCCCTTGCCGCCTCCAAACGTTGCTCACATTCTTCCAGTGATTGTGCGGGTTGATTGGTCTGTTCAACTGGGGTTGGTGGCGGTGGAGTTTTGGTGGCGGGCGGTACATAGCCAGCTTCCGCATGAGGCCCCAGACTAACTGGCTGTGCGGCCTGAGCAACGGTTTCTATCTGAGCGTTCTTCGGTTTAGCCGGAGAGCTGGATGGTGTAACACTGACCATCAACGTACCACTCATCAGCGCTTGCACAAGACGTTGGTGCGCACTCAAGCGGCTGGGAGGTTGATCTTTAAGACCCGATAACAGCGTGTTTATCTGCTTTTCATCCAGCGCTGCTATTTTCAAAAAACCTTCGGCTTCCTTGGTTGAGCTGAACGCACGTCGGCGGGTTACGTTCATAACTAGCGACGCATTTTGTGAGAGAAACATGTAGCCCACGCCCGTTTTTTTATCTGTCACAGCGCAAGAAGTTAATTGCTTTATCTCTTCCGGCCCCGGTACTTGATAAACGCTGATCCTGCTACTGTGCAACAATTCAGCCACCAATTCCTCGTCCGTTTGCTGCACATGGCGCAGGTCAATGTGGGATTGTGTATACAACAGCTGTCGCCAGTAGTTGTTTGGTACATCCAGTTGCTGTACGAAGGATTTTGCACGACCATACACATCGACACTTCGTAAATTCCAACCCGATGCCATCCCGTCGCTTGAGGTTTTAAGAAGGTAATATCGGTTGAATGCGCCTTTGAGAATACGTTGATGAAAAAACATAAAACATCCTGAAGTTACATATTTCCTTGAGGTAAAACGACAAATAAACCACTCGAAATTTATATAGAGTTTCATAGTGCGAACAGAATGTACTGCTCGCACCAACAATACGATATTTAGACAAACCTATGGTAGCGACACAGCAGATTTCGATAGAACAACCCGCTGACCATTTACCAGATCAATTGCCATCAATGCTTTACGCTCTTTATCCACCACCAGACCGTAGGTCATGCCTTCTTCAAGATAGACAGACGTTGGATCAAGTAAGGTATTTAAGCTGTTGGGGGAATCAGCATCAGACAAAATGGTTCGCGCACCATCTTCAAGCGCCAATGAGAAAATAGCGTTTAAACCACGATCAACCATCAATGCGCGATCATTGGCTGCATCAATGGTGATTGACGTTAAGACATGGTCACCTGAGGCGGTGAAGAGATTGTCAGTATTCGGAATGGATGCTGTAGAAAAAGGTGTTCTCACACCCAGGTTTTCCTCTGAAAGATCAATAGCCATAACCAATTGTTCGTCTATAGCGGTAGTTACCAGTGCTCGGTTGCGAGCATTATCGATGGCTACTGCACCAACACTGGTTAATGGATTTTCTCCATCTGCTGGAACGTTTAGCTCCGACCAACTAACAACCTCATCTTCTTTCGCTACAGGATCTACAGCAGTAAATAAACCGTCGAAAAATGACCCAAGGTAGATCCGATCATCATCAGTATTGAATGCCAACTGCGAAACACGCGTTGTCAGAGACATGCTTACCGCATCACGAACCCCCGTTTCCAAGTTAACGGACAAAACTGTGGGACCTGATGTGAAAACGTCCTCAGTAGAACTACCCACATACGCAACGTCGTTTTCACTGTCTACCGCAATACCGGCGTAATTAAAGTCAGTTCGCTCCAGTAACAGAGGATATTCATCCCCTTCTTTATTTTCAGAGAGAATCCTGCGTACTCCAGTCGCTAAGTCCACTGCATATATCGCTCTGTCCTCAACATCAACCACCAATGCCTGATTACGCTCTGCATCTACTGCAACTGTTTGCGGCGCAGAAAACTGAACCTGATCGTCAGGAAATGCGATATTTAAATCCGCCGAATGGCGGACCGTTACGCTCGCCAAATTATCGCCTTCGCTACCCACTGAATCCCGTGCCGTCACATTTAGGACATTCTCCACACCCGGCTCTAAAGTCACCTCCGCAACCCAGGTTGCGAAACCGTCTTCACTCGTCGCGGGAAAGCCACCGACTTCTACACTTTCTACCGCATTCAATTCGTCACTCGCGGTACCACGTACCAGAATCGTTGTTCCTTCGGTCAGCGAAACGGCTGGAGGAAAAGTGATGGTTACAGATGGGGGAGTGTTATCGATGATGGTCGCAATAGAAAATATTGCGCTCACACCGCCGATGGTAAGGGTAGCTTCAGCGGTTTCGTTATTTGCTTCGGGAGCGAGTACTTTAACGGTGATTGATTGATTATTGTTGATGGTGCCTTCCGCGCTGGTATAGGCTGCGCTATTGATCGAATATTCGCCACCCACAATACTGATTGGCGCGGCCCTGTTAATACCGTTGATGGTGACCGCCTCGGAGATCACCTCTTCTCCCGGCTCAACTTCCTGCTCCGCGGGGATAGTAAAGGCATTCGGTGTTGTATCCGGCGGTGCAATCGGCGGCTCTTTGCCACCACCACCACTTCCGCCACACGCGGTCAATGCCGCAATAATTCCTATGAAAAAGGTGTGTTTGATCCATGATTGCGGGCTTTGAACAATCGTCATGACGAGTAGTACTCCTGTAACAAAACGTGAATTTTTGCGACAACCTTGAGACCGGGCGGTTTCAGGGCAAACGGCGCAAAGTATGACAGAGGTCACATAAAGGGAGTGTGATGGTGTTAAAAAATAGTACGGAAGTTATAACCAAAATTAGTGAATTGTCCCTTATAAGCAACGCTATACCATTGCTTTTACTCATTTTGGAGGCAGGTATCTGTTAAAAGTTGTAAGAAGGTCATCCGTTCTCTTCCAGATTTTCAACGGGAAGCAAGCACAATGAAATTAAATTTCATTGTGCAAAATAAAGATTTGCCTTGATCGGGAGCTAAAAATCCTAGAACTCAACGCTGCAAATCATACTTCCGCATTTTCTCCACCAAGGTGGTACGCCGAATACAAAGCCGATCCGCTGCTCTGGCAACAACACCACCGCAATCATTCAATGCTTGCTGAATTAAATCGCGCTCAAGGTTGGTGATGTATTCACGCAAATCGATTCCTTGTTCTGGCAACAAAGGCGTGTCGTTCATGCTGACGTAACTGGCGTTGCCGTTTAAGGCTGCGGCTTGTGCTTGCGGGATAAATTCTTCATCGGTTAAATCGACGTGGCGATATTTGGCTGGTAGATCCTGCACACCAATTACGCCGTAGGGATGTAAAATCGCCATGCGCTCAACGAGGTTAGCGAGCTCTCGCACGTTGCCTGACCATTCATGATGGCACAGCGACATAATCGCTGCGGAATTAAAGCGAATGGAACCACGCTGTTCGCTTTCCATGCGCGAGACGAGTTCGTTAATCAACAGCGGAATATCTTCTTTGCGTTCTTTCAGCGCGGGTAATTCGATGGGAAAAACATTGAGCCGATAATATAAATCCTCGCGGAAACGCGCATCGCTGATCATGCCTTCCAGGTTACGATGCGTTGCAGCGATTACACGAACATCGACACTTTGTGTTTTATTACTCCCTACCCGTTCAAAGCAACGTTCTTGTAACACACGCAGAATTTTTACCTGCATGTTCAGCGGCATATCGCCGATCTCATCGAGAAATAATGTGCCGCCTTCCGCTAATTCAAAGCGGCCGGCGCGGGAATTAATTGCACCGGTGAATGCGCCCTTTTCATGACCGAATAATTCGCTCTCTAATAATTCAGCGGGAATTGCACCGCAATTTACCGGCACGAAAGGTTTATCGCGACGCGGCGAGTTGTAATGCAGGTTGCGCGCGACCACTTCTTTACCCGTACCGGACTCGCCAGTAATCAATACCGAAACATCTTTATCCGCAACTTGCGACATCATCTCGCGCACATTCTGGATAACGCGGCTGGTACCGACCAAGCTGCGAAATAGATGCACCGGGCGGCGCTGCGGTTGGCGTTTACTGACGGATTGGGCTTCACGATAAAGTTGGGCGCGATGTAGCGTATCAACCAACTTGTTGTAGGTGGGAGGAACCGAAAGTGTGGCAATGATCATATGCCGCAACGAATCTTCAAGGCCAGCATCGATAGATGCCTCATCGCCGACAATCACCACAGGGAGTTCATCGTTCCATTGGCGTATATCTTTTAGTAACTGATCCAGCCCTTGTTTGGCAGAGTGATAGTTACCGATAAACACCGCTGCGTAATCTTCGCTTCCCGCTTCGCTGTTAACTGCTGCTTGCCATTCAGAGGCTGGGGTAGCCAGGCTTGTTTCACTGATAAAGTCGAGCAAAATCTTCAAATCGTGCCGACGCTGTTGATCATCGTCGATTACCAATACTTTATTATTACGCCACATACCGCTATGACCTTATGTCGTTTTCAGTGGAAATACAGCCACCCTTGGACAATAACCCGCCACAAGCAAACCATGCTTTCGAGTCAAACTAGTGACTAGCGCCACTAAGTAATAGACCAGAATAATGGCTTGGTCAAATAAATGACGCTGGGGGGTTGCCTCGATCAATGAGGTTAAAAATTAGCCATGCGTCACACAAAAAATGTGATGCACGTCGAAAAATTGGCGATTTTGGCAGTGTTTGGCTTAGGGAGCAATCCCATCCCAACCGGATTTGACAGTCTTGAGTAGTTCAATGACCTCGGTGACCATGCTGATGTCGTTCTGATGTGATGCTTCCAGCAGTCGTGCTTCCATATATTCGTAGAGGCTATCCAGTTGACCCGGCAGCTCGCCTGGCACGTTCATATCCAGGCTATTGCGCAAACCACCGATGATGCTGATTGCCTGCCCCAGATATTTGCCCTTATTGGGAATATCGCCGCGTTCAAGGGCACCTTTCGCCGCCGCCAGCCGAGCCAGGGCACCTTCGAATAACAGTTGAATAAGCCGATGGGGAGAGGCGTTATTAACTTCAACTTCCAGGCCGAGTTGGCGATATTGTTTGAGGGCTTCGGTGGGGTTGTAATTGGACATGCGGGCCTCCCGTGATGGCTAGTCTTTATAAGCAACTCTAAGACTAGCAGTAAATGGCGGGAGGGTTTGGAAAGCGTGTCAGATAGCCATAGCCGCCACTTGCTGGCGACAACTGTCAATCACGGTGGCATACACAGCTTTTAGTTCTTTCAGGGCGACGATTAAACCAGCCTGCCCGGTATGGCGATTTGCCTGGATGACTTTTTCCACCAGTAACGGGCAGGATTGATCCAATCGACGCAGCTTCATCCAATCGCCGGCTTGCAGTGCAGCGGCCATCTCATGTTGCAAACTGCGCAACTGCATCACGCCGTGAACACCGGCGTAGTCCGGATCAGGAACCAGAGTCACAGCCATCTCACACCTCCGTTGCAATGGCATCCCAGGCAGTTTTGATTTCACTCAACAAACGCCCGCACTCGTCCAGACGCTCAGGGTCGTTGTGAAAATTCGCTTCTGTTAAACGACGAATCACGTAATCGTAAAGGTCATCGAGATTGGCAGCCAATTGGCCACCTTCCTTATCGTTCAAGCTGCCTTGCAATCCACCAACGATGTTAACAGCCTTGCCGATTAATTCGCCTTTGCGTGCAATTTGATTTTGCAGCAGGGCACCTTTGGCTTGGGCAATACGCTCAAGAGCGCCTTCAAACAACATTTGAATCAAACGATGCGGTGAGGCATCCGCCACACCGGAATGCACTTTCAAGGACGAATAACTTTTTGCTGCCTGATACGAATTCATAGAGTTTTCTCTCGCCGGTGATAACTGCAAAGAAACTGCTTTGCTTACCGAAGTTAACGGCACACCTGAATTGAACTTTAGGCTGCCAGAACAATTTAAATATTATTTCAATGAACCAATTAATATAACGGATTTAAACCCGGCGATTAATTATTCTGGGATGTGAAAGGTAAGCGATCTACCAACCCATCAAGGAAGCTACCCGTGTTGTTCAGGCTACGGACAATAGATTCCATAGCGATAAACTGCGACTGCAAACGCAACCGGTAAGCTTCGCTGCGACGCTCCACCTGCTCCATATCCTCTTCGACGTTATCGATTTCTTTATTGATATTGGTTTCGCGACCTTTAATCAAGCCGGAATTTTTCAGGAAGTCGTTGATCAAGCTGTCCATCTGCCCGGCAAAACCGCGCGAGAAACCAATGGTCGCGTTGGTTACACCGGGCGTCACCAACATGCTCAAGCCTTCAGCCTTGCTACCAATGGCAGGGAGCAGTACGTTACCAAAACCAAATGCTTCAACACCGTCCACAGTGCCCGCAACATCTTTACCGGCGATGCCGATACCTGCAGCGATACCGAGGTCTGCCATGTCTGCACCTACGCTGGTGAAGGAAACATTGCTCGCGGCACCATAGGCGTTGGAGGTAAATTCAAGCTGGTTAGTGGTGGAGTTAAACGCGACCTGTACACCAACGCGACCATCTTTAATTTGTGAATCAAGATTAATTAATGACTGCATTTCCGCAGCCAATTCCGCACCGCTGGCGTAAACCTTGCCATCCGGCAATGTGATGGTGGCGGCGCTGACGCCATCCACAACAACATTAAAGCTGTAATCTTTTCCTGTTGTATCAACCGGAAAAGCCATGGCGCCAGCAACAAACTGCCCTTTCTCCGGCTGTTGGGTAATGACTACTTCGTAGCTATCAGGTTGACTTGCGCCGCTGAAAGCGGTCACATCAAGCAAGCTGTTAGATGATGAGGTTTTGGGGGTAAATAAATCCCTTACTGCATCGAAGTTTTTATCGATAGCTGCGCGGAAATCGGTATTGGTTCCGTCTTCCACAATTTTCAATGTGCCATCTAGCTCGGTACGAATACCCAAGGTAGACAAGGAATCAAAACCATTGGTTATGCCGGCGATTGAACCGGTCATCATCGAGCGGATACTTTGCAATAAATTTTTGGCCAGCGGGTCCTGGCGTAAGCTGCCGTACTCACCTAACTCTTCATCAAAGCCAACCAATTTTTCGACTTCGCCGAGGAAGGTATTGTAGGTTTCCACAAAATCGCGAATCGCCGTTTCGGCAATACTTTTATCGGCCGAAATATTGATGCTCACCGTTTCAGTCGTCGAGCTGTTGAAGATGTCAAACTCCATGCCCTCAATCACATCAGTCAAGTGATTGGACTCGCGTGTCAACAACAAACCGTTTACGCGCACCAGAGCATTAGCGCCACCTTGTTCCTGCACTAAAGCTTGATTGGAGGTATTGAAATTAAAGTTGGCTAAACCGGGGGCGCCACCATCTTCTGCGGCAGTCAACTCAATCTCGTTGGCCTCGCCAGAAGGCGCAGTCAACAATAATTTATAAGAGCCACCGTCACTCACGATGGTTGCCTGGACACCAAGGTCAGCTTCATTGATTGCATCGCGCAAGCCACTGAGG
>CAMPIG010000233.1 GCA_946886255.1 uncultured Cellvibrio sp.
CCGCAACATTTCATCCAGCACCAGGTGAGGAAAATGCAGGGTTTGCAACGCCTGGGTCATCAGTACTGTATCAAAACTTTTATCGGAAAAATTGCCCAATCCGCGATCCAGGTTTTGTTCGACAACATTTAACCCTTTATCGATACACAAATTAATTTGTTCCGGGTCTATCTCTAATCCGTAGCCTTCCACTTGTTTGTTGTCGATCAAAAATTTCAGCAGTGTGCCGTCGCCGCAACCCAGATCGAGAATCCGGCTGCCCTGCGTGATCCAGTGTTGAATTTCATTAAGATCTATACGCATAACTTACTCCGTAGCAATCCCGGCGAGGTAACGGGCGAACACTTGCTGATAACGCGGGTTGGGTAACAGGAAGGCATCGTGACCGAAGTTGGATTCGATGTCGGCATAGGTCACCGCTTTGCGTGCGCCCATCAATGCATTCACAATTTCACGCGAACGCTCCGGTGCAAAACGCCAATCGGTGCTGAACGACACTACCAGAAACTTTGCACGCGCGTGCCTGAAAGCAGCAACCGGATCATCGTCATACTCGCGCGCGAGGTCAAAATAATCCAGCGCCTTGGTAATCAGCAAATAACTGTTCGCATCGAAATTATTCGCAAACGTGTCACCCTGATAACGCAGGTAACTTTCAATCTGGAATTCCACCGGCTCATCAGTGCCGCGCTCAAAACTGCCCTTGCGTAAATCGCGGCCGAATTTTTCGCCCATGGCGTAATCCGACAGATAAGTAATGTGGCCGATCATGCGCGCGACCGCCAGGCCATTGCGCGGCAAGGTGTTCTGTTCGAGGTAGCGACCTTCACAAAAATTCGGGTCGCTCATGATCGCCTGGCGCGCGGTTTCATTGAATGCAATATTCTGGGCCGTGAGCTTCATCGCGGACGCAATTACCACGCAATGACGCACCCGCTCCGGATACTCCAGAGCCCAACGCATCACCTGCATCCCGCCCAGACTGCCGCCGATAATCGCCGCCCAGGTATCAATGCCGAGTTTATCGGCCAGACAGGCCTGGCTCGCCACCCAATCGCGCACGCGCAACTTGGGGAAATCCGGCCCCCAGGGTTTATTGGTTGCCGGGTTAATACTGGTGGGGCCGGTCGAGCCGTGACAGCCACCAATATTATTCAATGCAACCACAAAAAATTTGTTGGTATCGATAGGTTTGCCAGGGCCAATATACGCATCCCACCAGCCGGGTTTACGGTCTTCCGGTGTGTGGTAACCCGCCGCATGATGATGGCCCGACAGCGCATGACAAATCAGTACTGCGTTGGATTTGCTGGCATTGAGTTGACCGTAGGTTTCATAGATAAGTTGATAATTATCCAGCGTCTTGCCGCAGGCCAGCAGCAAGGGTTCATTGAATTGAATGGTCTGAGGCGTAACCAGACCCACTGAATCAGCGGGTAGCGTTATTGGCATGATGATCTCGTATCTCGGCAGCACACAATGAACATCGCCGTGTGGCGACAAAGGCGCAAGTCTACGGTCGCCACTCGGTGGCTGCAAGGGAGTTGTGCACCCTGCTCATCAGGGTGCGGATAGGTCAGGAAGAGCGCGAAGCTTGCCGCGCTTCACTGAGGGAGACAATGGTCGCACCGGCATCCACCGCGGGTTTCGCCTCCAGGGCATCATCCAGTGGCGACTTCATGACTTCACGATAAAGCGGCTCCAACTGGGTCAGCGCCGCCTGCATTTGGTAAATATTGGTTTGCAGACTTTCCACTTTTTCCGCGTGGGTATTGCGCTGGTTTTGCATTTGCGTGAGGCGCAGCATGTGCTGTTCAACCAGCTGTTTCTGGTATTCGTTATTATGGAAGAGCGGTGAAAGTGCTTCCTGCAACCAGTGCTCAATCGCGCGATTGATATCTTTGAAGGTATTGCGCACCTCTTGCACCAGCGTGTTGATAAAGCGGCTGATAAGGGTGCTTTTGCTGGTCAGCAGGCTGTTAAGCGAGAGCCGGAAATCGTCCGCGCGGGTGTGCAGCTGGCGCAGTTGACGGCGCTCCTTGTGCATGCGAAACAGATGGCGGTTAAGCAATTCGCTGTTGGTTTGATTGTGCTCCGGGCGCTCGTAAATAGAGGTTAATACTTTGTTGGCCCGCTCGATCTCGCGTTCCAGATGACGAATATTGCTATCCACCGCATCAAAAAATTCACCGATGGCACGGGCTAGACCGAGCGTTGTCCAGCTCTGGGCCAGCTTGTGATGTGCTTCCTGAACCTGCATTTCCAGCTGGCTGGCGCTGACAGGACTTAACAGCGCCGCACGCTGATTTTCCAGCAGGCGCTGACTGGTGCGTAGCGAAAGTGCCTGTTTGTGGTATTGGTGATGGGTCTGGCGGATGGTGTCGCGCAGTTGCTGCAACGTATCAACCACATCAGGGTTAGCAGCAGATCGCAGCACGATCACTTCCGCCTCACATTCCTTCAACCGCCGGGCCAGGCTGTTGCGCGTGTTGATGATCATGCTGTAGCTGTCACCAATAAGCCGGTGCCCCACAATTTGCTGCTGGCTGCGCACCACACATTCAGCCAGCATCCGCTCCAGCACCGGGAAATTGCTCCGTTGCAATTGCGCTGCATTGCGTCCGACCTTGGCCAGCAGCCCGTGCTTGGCAGACAGGGTCAGCACATGTTCCGGCGATAACTCAAGCTGGCGCGCCGTCAGCTGGCGTAGTTGTTCAATCTGGCTGTCCACTTCCTGAGAGCCGGACAAGTCGTCCCACAAACTGTCGATCTTGTTGAGTAATGCCAATACCGCCGTGCAATGGTCGTCGCGCAGGATCTGGATATGCTCGCGCCAGATGGTCATATCACTGGCAGTAACGCCCGCATCAGCAGCCAAGAGGAACAGAATTGCCTGCGCTTCCGGCAAGGTTTTGAGGGTCAACTCAGGTTCATTGCCCAGTGCGTTCAAACCGGGTGTGTCTACAATCCTGAGCCCCTGCCGCAACAACGGGTGATCAAGGTTTATCAGTGCATGACGCCAGCAAGGTACAGCGACCATACCATTCGCGTCACGCTCGCCCAATTCATCGGTAGAAAAACCAAGCCGGGCAGCTTCCGCCGGCGTTACCAGCTTATTGGCCGACACTTGATTAATGGCGGTGCGCGTCTGCACCGGATCTTGCGGATCAAAATGAATCGCCACCCAGTTTTGGGGAATGCGTTTAAAACTTTGCAGGCTGGTGTTGGTACGACGGGTTTCGATAGGCAGCAAGCGCACGCAGTTGCGATGCTTCTGGTTGGGCTCCCAATAGATCTCGGTGGGGCACATGGTGGTGCGGCCCGGCTGGGATGGCAGCAGACGGCGGCCGCCCTCGGTGTACAGCAAGGCATTGATCAATTCGGTCTTGCCGCGGGAGAACTCACCGACACAGGCAATGGTAAAGGAGTCGCCGCGCAGCAACTCACGCGCGCGTTTGAGGGTCTTGTGCACTTCGGCACTGACCATGTTGTGGCTCTGGCCCCACTTTTCAAAGCGTTGCAGGCGATCATCCAACTGGTGCTTCCAGCGGTTGTAGTTGGTCATTTGACGGTGAAGCGCTTTAACATCCATGGGAGCCGACCTTTATTTTTTGTCTATCTTGCTTGTTGATAATGCTGACCTTGGGGCTTAGCCGACACCGCTTTCGTCTATTACCACACTGATCATTTTTTGACACTAGATTAAAGCCGAAAAGCTGACACCTGAATAGCCCTAAATAGTCCTGCCCTGACCCAGTGGTCAAACCTGCAGGATCAAAGGCGCGTGAACAGCGTGAACAAATAAAAAAGCCGGATCAAGGAATGAGTATTTCCGACGGCAGCTGGCGAGGAGAACGAATCAGCAGGGTTTTCTGACGGCCCAGTTCACCCTGCACAATGGTGATATCCGAGCGCGGGACATTGAACAATTTACTCAACCACTTCATCAGATGCTCGTTAGCTTTGCCATCCACTGGCGGTGCCGTGATGCGTAATTTAAGGCGATCGCCATGCAAACCGACAATCTCGTCGTGAGCTGCCTTGGGCTGCAGTTGGCAGCGGAGAATCAGATCGTCCCCCTGCCACCGGTAGTGAGTTGCCGACGCGGACACCGACCTTAAAGCCCAAGCACCAGACCCGACGGCATATTCACCGAACCGGCGATAGCAGCGATCAGATAACGGTTGATCACGTGCAGAATCATGAAAGCCACAATAGGTGACAGATCAATCACCCCCAACGGCGGAATAATCTTGCGTAGCGGCGCCATAGCCGGTTCGATCACCTGGCGCACCAGCACCAGCGCCGGATTCTGGCTGAAAGGCGCGATCCAACTGGCAATAATCACAATAATCAGGCCCCAGAAATAGATGCTGGAGAAGGTCGCCAGCACCCCCACAAACGACCAAGCGATCAAATTAAGCACGCCGATAAAACCATAGCCAGCCACAAAAAAGATGATCTGGATCACCAGTGCCTGTAGCAGCAAGCCCAATACCAGCGAGGCGAAATCAATACCGTAGAAACCGGGAATCACCTTGCGTAAAGGCAAGAGCAACGGATTGGTGGCTTTAGCGATAGTTTGGGAGATAGGGTTATAGAAATCAGCGCGAACCAGCTGAAACAAGAAACGCAACAACACTAACAACAGATACAGCGATCCAATAGTGCGGATCACATAGATGGCAATTTCAGCCAGGACGGACATAGCGACTCCTCGTTGATCAATAAACAGGTATATACGGGAATTATCGCCCGAGTTGTTCAGACAGCTCCAGCGAACGATCAGCACAAGCCTTCATCGCCCGGCTGACCATCGTGCGGATACCATCCGCTTCAAACGACTTGATCGCCTGCTCCGTGGTGCCTTTCGGGGACGTAACCCGGCGGCGCAATTCGGCAACATCGACATCGCTGCTTTTGGCTAACAGGGCAGCGCCCAAAGCGGTTTGCAAGGTCAGTTCAGTGGCGCACTCGCGCGCCAACCCCAAATCGACCGCTGCGTCGATCATGGACTCCATCACCAGAAAAAAATACGCCGGCCCGGAACCCGAGACGGCAGTTACCGCATTGAGCAAGGTCTCATCATCCAGCCATTGCACCACACCCACGGCGCCCAGAATTTGACTGGCGGTTTGGCGTTGTTCAGTAGAGGTATTGGCGTTGGCGAAAAGACCGGCCGCACCGGTTTGTACCTGCGACGGTGTATTGGGCATGGAGCGCACGATGGCCTGATCCGCACCCAGCCATTCGCCCATGCTATGAGTGGTAATACCAGCCGCCACCGAAATGATCAGGGGTTTATGGCCAAGAGCCGGTTGTAAATCCAGCGCGACGGTTTTAAGCATCTGTGGTTTGACCGCCAGCACCACGACATCAGCCGCCTGAGCCAAGGCGCGGTTGTCAGTGCTCGTGGCAATACCGAATTGTGTGCTGACACTATCCAGTGTTTCCTGGCGAGTGGCGCTGGCGCTGATGAGATCAACGGGATAGCCCTCCGCTATCAGCCCACCGATGATGGCGCGCGCCATGTTGCCCGCGCCGATAAATGTAAGCCTTGTGTTATTCACAAAATCATCCTGTCGCAACAAAAATAGTTAATCCTTGGGAG
The DNA here is from genome assembly GCA_946886255.1 of uncultured Cellvibrio sp. Next base: position 5,612 of record CAMPIG010000233.1, read on the forward strand.
CACGCGCGCCGAAGATATCCGTGCCGACGCGCACAAGGGTTGAGCCGCTGGCGATGGCCGCCTCCAGGTCACCGGACATCCCCATGGACAGGGTATCGAGTGGCAAACCGGCCTGCTGCAAGGATTCCATGGCATCGCGTAAGCGGGTGAACGTCGCGCGCTGGCGGCGGGGATCATCGCAGGGTGCCGGGATGCTCATCAAGCCGCGCAGCTGCAGATTGGGTAACTCAGCGACCTGTTTGGCCAGCATCGGCAGCTCCGCAAGACTCACGCCAGCCTTCGTCTCTTCATCATCAATATTCACTTGCACACAGACCTGCAGTGCTGGCAGTGTAGAGGGCCGTTGCGCGCTCAGGCGCTGCGCGGTCTTGAGCCGGTCTATACTGTGAACCCAGTCAAAATTTTCGGCAATGGCGCGGGTTTTGTTGGACTGAATGGGGCCGATAAAATGCCATTCAATGTCCGGCAAGTGGGCGAGAGCCTGTTTTTTTTCCAGCGCTTCTTGCAGATAGTTTTCACCAAACCGGCGCTGCCCCCATTGCCAGGCGCGCTCAACGGCCGCTGCCGGTTGGGTTTTACTCACGGCGAGCAGGTGAATATCAGCGGCAGCGCGGCTGGATTCCTGCGCAGCTCGTTGAATGCGCGCCATGACTTTGGCGAGATTGTCGTCTATCTTGTGCATATCCAGTATGAGAGTGTGCCGCCTGTTGATCGACCACCGGAGCCTGTGCTCCCTGTGCGGCTGAGATAAAAAATAATTGATTGAATTAAGGTAGCAAGCAGTATGGATATTACCGAACTCCTCGCCTTCAGCGCCAAACAGGGCGCATCCGACTTACACCTTTCCGCAGGCCTGCCACCGATGATCCGCGTCGATGGCGACGTGCGCCGCATCAATCTGCCGCCGATGGAGCACAAGCAGGTGCACAGTTTGATCTACGAGATCATGAATGACAAGCAACGTAAGGACTTCGAAGAATTCCTCGAAACTGACTTCTCTTTTGAGGTTCCGGGCGTCGCCCGTTTCCGGGTTAATGCCTTTAATCAGAACCGCGGTGCCGGAGCCGTATTTCGGACGATTCCTTCCAAAGTACTCACCATGGAAGAGTTGGGCATGGGCAATGTATTTCGCGATATTTGTGCCGTGCCGCGTGGCCTGGTATTGGTAACCGGCCCCACCGGTTCCGGTAAATCCACTACCCTCGCCGCGATGATTGATTACATAAACGACAACAAATACGAACACGTCCTGACGATTGAAGACCCGATCGAATTTGTGCATGAAAGTAAGAAGTGCCTCGTCAACCAACGGGAAGTGCACCGCGACACCCACGGCTTCGCCGAAGCACTGCGCTCAGCATTGCGGGAAGACCCGGACATTATCCTAGTGGGTGAGATGCGTGACCTGGAAACCATTCGCCTCGCCTTGACCGCCGCCGAAACCGGCCACCTGGTGTTCGGTACCCTGCACACCACCTCCGCCGCAAAAACCATTGACCGTATCGTGGACGTATTCCCGGCCAACGAAAAAGCCATGGTGCGCTCAATGCTCTCAGAGTCATTGCAAGCGGTTATTTCGCAAACATTGATGAAGAAAAACGGCGGCGGCCGGGTAGCCGCTCACGAAATTATGCGCGGCACCCCGGCAATTCGTAACCTGATTCGCGAAGATAAGGTGGCCCAAATGTATTCCGCCATTCAAACCGGTGCATCCTTGGGCATGCAGACCATGGACCAGTGTCTGGCAGATCTGGTGGCACGACGCGTCATCAGCCGCGAAGCGGCCAAAAGCAAGGCCAAAATGCCGGAGAATTTTTAATTTATTTATCGGCGTCATCCAGCGAAGCAGAGAGAAGGATTTTCATTTAAAAATATT